>DATFNI010000264.1:0-26435 GCA_035266485.1 Balneolales bacterium | reverse complement strand
CCGGGCAACCCGGAGGTCATGTTTGCGGGGACCTGGCAGGTCATGCGCCGGCCCTGGACCCTGATCGACGGCGGAAACGGCACCGCCGTCTATCGTTCGACAGACGGCGGTGATACCTGGACCAAACTCACCAACGGGCTTCCCACGGGCAAGCTCGGACGAATTACGCTGGCACCGTCACCCAGCAATCCCGATCATATTTATGCCGAGATTGGAAGCAGCAAAGGTGTGCTCTGGGAGACAAACGATGGCGGTGGCTCCTGGCACCTGGTTACAAACAACCACGCGCTGAATGTACGGCCGTTTTACTTTTCTACCATGGAAGTGTCTCCAAATAATGATAAAAAGATCTACTTCCTTTCGTTCCGGATGTCCGTGTCAGAAGATGGCGGCAAGACGATAAAAAAACTTGCTCCCAGGGTGCATGTCGACTACCATGCCATTTGGATAGATCCCGCGAACCCGGATCGCATCATCGTTGGCAACGACGGCGGTGCCTACGCCTCGACCAATGCCGGGAAAAACTGGCACTACTTCAACAACATACCCATTGAACAATTCTACCAGGTGGCTACCGACACGCTTACGGCCTATCATCTTGGAGGTGGATTGCAGGACAATAACGCGTGGTATGGAAGAAGCCATAATTTGCATGGCGGCAGTGTTGACGGGTCCACTTGGTTTACCGTTTCCGGCGGCGACGGTGAATATGTCGTTCCTGCTCCAAGTAATCCGGATATCATCTACTCCGAGGCACAGACGGCTTAT
The DNA here is from genome assembly GCA_035266485.1 of Balneolales bacterium. Classification (GTDB taxonomy): domain Bacteria; phylum Bacteroidota; class Rhodothermia; order Balneolales; family DATFMH01; genus DATFNI01. The sequence goes on along the minus strand of DATFNI010000264.1, from coordinate 25,667 downwards.
ATAAAACGAACGAATCTCAAAACCGGTATCGCTCACTACATCCGCCCGGCTGTTTTGAGTGCTGCGGATATGCCGCCGGGCAAACTGCGCTATCGCTTCAACTGGACGACTCCTTTTGCCGTCTCTTACAACGATGCCAACACGGTCTATCTTGGGGGAAACGTTCTTTTCAAGACCACGGACGGTGGAAAATCATGGAAAACGATCAGTCCCGATCTGACCCGCGATGAAAAGAGCAGGCAAGTTGTAGCAGGCGGACCCATCATGCATGACATCAGCGGGGCCGAGAATTACGACACCATCCTTTCAATCGGCCTTTCGAAACAGGATCCCAATGTCATCTGGGCAGGTACTGATGACGGACTGATCCAGGTGACCCGGAACGGTGGAAAAACCTGGAACAACGTAACGGACAATATCCCACATAAACCCAAAGAAGGCCGCTTCTGCCAGATCGATGTCTCACCTTTTTCACCGGGCACGTGCTATGCCGCATTCGACCGGCACATGATGGACGATGAGCATCCTTACGTATATAAGACAGATGACTTCGGCAAACACTGGAAAGAGATCAATAAAGGGCTGCCGGATGACATGCCGGTGTATGTCGTGCGCGAAGATCCGAATCATAAAGGATTCCTGGTTCTGGGCAATGACGAGGGGCTCTATTACTCACGCAATGACGGTGAAAGCTGGACCAGGCTGAAGAGCAACTTTCCGAATGTATCGGTATGGGATCTCAAGTTCGTAAAGAAGAACCATGATTTAGTTGTGGCAACGCACGGCCGCGGCCTGTTCATCCTGGATGACATCCGTCCACTCGAAGAGATGAATGCTCACATCATGAATTCCGGTTTTCATTTCTTTTCCCTGCAGCCGGCTGTCATATTCAATACTTCATACCACGACAATGGGCTGGACACTCCGGAAACCTATTCCGCACCGAATCCACCGTCCGGTGCTGTCATAGACTATTACCTGAAACAGTCGATCAAACCGGATTCTACTCAAAAAAAGGATCATAAAACGGCCGTAAAAATCATCCTCACAAAAGCAAACGGAGATACGGTCAATACACTTTATGGTCCGGCAAAGCGTGGTATCAACCGGTTTACCTGGAACCTTAGCTATAAAGGAGCCACCCGGTTGAAGTCAGGCAAGAAACATAAGAATCCCAATGATACCAATGGCCCAGGGGTGCTACCCGGCACGTACACTGTGACAGTTACGGTTCATGGCCAGACCCAGAAACAAACACTCGCTGTGAAGCCAGATCCGGGTTTGCCGTTTGATATGGAAGCTGCACGTATGCAACAACAAGCGGACTTTCATGTTCAGGGTATTCTTTCTACGGTCAATACTATGCTAAACAGGATCAACAGCCTGCAGGGTCAGATAAAGAATATCCGGAATACCGTTCAGAATCAGGATGAAGATGGTCATTATGAACAGGTTTTGAACAAAGCAAATAAACTGGACCATGAACTTTCTGCTGTCAAAGATTCGCTTATGCAAACCCATAACCAGAAAGGGGTCGGCGAGGATGATATCCATCATTTAACGCGATTCCGCAGCTGGGTTATGAATGGCTACGCCTATGGCTATAACTGGGCCCCGACTCCATACCTGCGCGATTACATTGCCTGGCTTGATAAGAAACTTAATGAGTATTCGAGCATGTATAACAATGTGGTCAGCAAAAACCTCATGGCTTATAACCAGTCGGCTGCCGCATCCAATGCTCCTATCCTGATCGGAGGTCAGCCAGTTAACAGTAAGCAGTAAACAATGATCAGAAGCGGTCAGACGGTTTGTTACCGTCTGACCGCTTACATTATTGAATATTCATCTACACAGAGATCAAAGTGCCACTTTACTGAGCCTCATTGGTTGCCTATCGTATTTATTATCATCCTCCGAACTCATATCACAGAAATCAGACCCCATAATCTGTTTACTGATAACTGATCCCTGTTAACTGTCTTACTCATCATTAATTCGTATCTTTTACGTTCTATTAAACAACTATCTATATTCAGGACCCTTCATTTTCTTTGTTAAACAAATTCAATCGGTTCAGATGACTGCTTACAAACTCGGTACCAAAGCCAAACTCCTTCGTGAACAACTCAAATTCCGCATCCTCGTGTTGGATGGGGCTATGGGTACGATGATTCAATCCTACAAGCTTTCCGAAGATGACTACAGGGGAACCCGGTTTGCCGATCATCCATCCGACCTACGGGGCAATAACGACATCCTGAGTCTGACACAATCTCAGATTATCGAAGAGATTCATGCCGAATACCTGGAAGCCGGTGCGGATATCATTGAAACCAACACGTTCAATTCCAACCCGATATCGCAAACCGATTACCAGATGCAGGATCTTGCCTACGAAATCAATCTGGAATCTGCGCGCCTTGCCCGGAAACAAGCGGATCTGTTCTCGGAGAAGACACCCGATAAGCCACGGTTTGTAGCAGGGGCAATAGGTCCCACCAACCGAACGCTTTCTATTTCTCCGGATGTGAACGATCCCGGTTTCAGAGCAACCTCCTTTATTGAACTGGCAGAGGCCTATTCCGAACAAATTCGCGGACTGCTGGATGGCGGTGTCGATCTGCTCCTTGTGGAAACAGTCTTCGACACGCTTAACTGCAAGGCGGCAATATATGCCATCCATCAACTCTCAGACGAGAGGGGAATCGATATACCCGTCATGATTTCGGGAACTATCGTCGATCAGAGTGGGAGGACCCTTTCCGGTCAGACGACAGAAGCCTTCTGGATCTCGGTGGCACACACCCGAAATCTGCTAAGTGTAGGGTTAAACTGTTCTTTGGGTTCCGAGCAGATGCGCCCATATATTGAGGAACTATCGCGGGTTGCCGATGTGCATACCAGTCTGTATCCAAACGCCGGCTTGCCGAATGAATTTGGCGGATATGATGAAACGGCCCAATTCATGTCCGAACAGATTGACGATTATTGCAATGAAGGCTTTGTCAATATTGTAGGCGGTTGTTGCGGTACCACGCCGGATCATATCCGGGCTATCGTTGAAACGGCTTCGAAATACAGCCCCCGTAAGATTCAAAAGCAAGAGCCCTATCTACGCCTGAGTGGGTTGGAACCGCTGGTGGTCCGGCCCAATACCAACTTTGTTAATATTGGCGAACGCACCAATGTTGCCGGTTCCAGAAAGTTTGCACGCCTTATCACCAACGGTGAATACGAGGAAGCCCTGTCTGTAGCACGCCAGCAGGTGGAAAACGGAGCCCAGATCATCGATGTCAATATGGACGAGGGCATGCTGGATTCTGAAAAAGCAATGACTACATTTCTGAATTTGGTCGCCTCCGAACCTGATATTTCCAGGGTACCCGTGATGATCGATTCTTCCAAATGGTCGGTCATTGAAGCTGGTCTGCGGTGTCTCCAGGGTAAATGCGTCGTTAATTCCATCTCCCTAAAAGAAGGGGAAGAGGCATTCCTTAAACAAGCCCGCAAAGTGAGAGATTATGGGGCCGCTGTCGTCGTGATGGCATTTGACGAAAAGGGCCAGGCCGACTCGTTTGAGCGGCGTAAAGAAATCTGTGAACGCACTTACAGACTTCTCATGGATACGGTCGGATTCCCGCCACAGGATATCATTCTCGATCCCAATATCCTTACCGTTGCTACCGGGATCGAGGAGCATAATAATTATGCGGTCGATTATCTGGAAACCACCCGCTGGATAAAGGAGAATCTTCCTCTTGCCAAAGTCAGTGGCGGGGTCAGCAATATTTCCTTCTCATTCCGTGGCAACAATACGGTGCGGGAAGCCATGCATGCCGCTTTCCTGTACCATGCCATCCGGGCCGGAATGGACATGGGTATCGTCAATGCCGGCCAGTTGGAGGTGTATGAAGAAATTCCAAAAGATTTGCTGGAACTCGTTGAGGATGTCCTTTTTAACCGGAGACGGGATGCCACCGAGCGTCTTACTGATTATGCCGAGCATATTAAAGAAGACAAGACGGCAGAAAAGAAAAAAGATGAATGGCGTGAATTTGCGGTCGAGAAACGAATTTCACATGCCCTGGTAAAAGGTATCGTCGACTACATCATTGACGACACCGAGGAAGCCCGACGAAAATACCCGAGTCCGCTCGATGTGATCGAGGGTCCCCTGATGGATGGGATGAATATTGTCGGGGATCTCTTTGGAGAAGGCAAGATGTTTCTCCCTCAGGTTGTTAAGAGTGCCCGGGTCATGAAGAAGGCAGTGGCCTATTTGATCCCTTATATCGAAGAGGAGAAAAAGAACCAAAAGGATAATAAAGCTGCTGCCAAGGTGCTCCTGGCGACAGTCAAGGGTGATGTTCACGATATTGGGAAGAATATTGTAGGTGTAGTTCTTGCCTGCAACAATTACGAAGTGATTGATTTGGGAGTGATGACGCCCAGCGACAAGATCCTCTCGGAAGCCAAACGTCTGAATGTGGACGTGATCGGATTAAGTGGACTGATCACACCGTCCCTCGATGAGATGGTGCATGTGGCCAAAGAGATGCAACGGCAACACTTCACGCTCCCTCTGCTCATAGGCGGCGCCACCACATCACGCGTACACACGGCAGTTAAGATTGCTCCGAACTACGAAGGGCCAACCATCCATGTGCTTGACGCCTCGCGAAGCGTGACGGTCGTAAATAATCTGGTTGGAAAAGGCGATCGTGACAAATTCCTCAATGACATTCTGGTAGAATATGAACAGGTTCGTGAGAAACAGGAACGGCGCACTTCAAGAAAAGAATATCTCGATCTGGTGAAGGCGCGGGAGAACCGAACAAAGATCGACTGGGATAAGACACCAATTGTTGCCCCCAGGAAGCCGGGTATCACTGTTTTCCAGGATGTCGATTTGGGCACGATTCGCGACTATATCGACTGGAATCCATTTTTCACAGCGTGGCAATTAGCGGGTAAATATCCCCAAATCTTTGATGATGAGGTGGTTGGAAAGGAAGCACGAAAACTGTTTGATGATGCCAACGAGCTTCTTGATAAGATTATTGAAAATAAATGGCTCGAAGCCAATGCCGTAGTCGGCCTCTTCCCTGCCAATGCCGTTGGGGATAGCATTGAGGTCTACAAGGATGAACAACGGGATGAAGTGACTGCCCGCTTTCATATGCTTCGTCAGCAAGCAAAAAAACGACGTGGACAACCCAATAAGAGCCTGGCAGATTTCGTGGCACCCAAATCGACCGGAAGGGGAGATTATATCGGTGGTTTTGCAGTGACGACGGGACATGGTATTGAAGAAATTGTCGAACGTTTTGAAAAAGAGCACGACGATTACAACAAGATCATGACCAAGGCACTGGCCGATCGCTTGGCGGAGGCACTGGCCGAGATGATGCACGAACGCGTACGCAAAGAACTCTGGGGCTATACATCTTCTGAAAATTATAACAATGAATCGCTGATACGGGAAGAATACCAGGGCATTCGTCCTGCTCCCGGTTACCCGGCCAATCCGGATCATACAGAAAAAAGGACATTGTTTGATCTACTCGAGGTTGAAAAAAACACTGACATCAGCCTGACGGAGAGTTTTGCCATGTATCCGGCCGCTTCCGTAAGCGGACTTTACTTCGCGAACCCCGAAGCAGATTACTTCGCCGTCGGTAAAATTACAAAAGATCAGATCCTGGATTACCACGTGCGTAAGGGAATGACAGTCCACGAAGTTGAGAAGTGGCTTTCTCCCTATCTGAATTACGATGGGTCTGCGGCACAAAACGGCCGGGCGATGTCATGTGATTGCGGACGTGATCACCAGCGTATTCTCGCAGGTAATGTAAAAACATTGCAATAAACTACCATATTCAGAAACCTTATTTCTATAGCTCGATCTGCTGATCAGGCTTTTGTATGTGGTTGATTTGTTAAAAAGGCAGTGCTATACCGCTGAACCTTTTTTTTCAGTATAATCATATCAACACGGGTTGAGCTTTATGAAGAAGTACGCATCATTTCGCTGGATTCTTTTAGCAACGGGCATTTTGGCAATCATTGGCCTGACGGGTATGAACGTTTATTACCTGTACCGGTTGCATCAGAGTGCCATCCAGTCGAACAAGGAAAATAAGCGGCATCAGTTGGATGAGCTTACGGCAAAAGTACGGAACCGCTTCATTGAAGTACCCAGGGGAATCTGGAAACTCAATAGTATCAACCTCGAAGATGCCCTTGTCTCGCATGAACCGATTCCCAGGGAATTCAATAATTACCTGGAAAAGATCTCGGAAGATTCCCTGTATAGCGGTATCTATTTCGAATTCAGCCATATCGGTTCCTCACAATCTCCACTTCGTTTTGCATTCAGCGTTAAGAAAGACAGGCTGCAGCCAATTGGTCAATTCCCTCAAATCGTGAATGATGGCATTGGACTGGCAAAAACACGTATGAAGGTTTTTGTCAATGACTACCAGTTCCCCACCAAGACCCTGTTTGATACCAATCGAAGCATGACCATTACCATTTTCAATACGAACGATCATTCTATTATTGGCTATCTATGTCTTCCGATCAATAACGATTATCTGATTCACGATTATCTCCAGCCTTTATTGAGTAGGACCTTTGATCCGGATACTCAAAAGGGATTGACGGTATGGGTTCACAACTGGGTAAAAAATGAAGTGCTGGCATCCAGTAATCCCAGAGTTGCCTTTGATCATAAGAATGTGCAACTGACCGTCGACTTTCGCGGAATGTTCGACAACTGGAATCTCAAAGCTTCCTATTCCAATACACCGGTTCTTGAATCGTCGAGCACACAATTCTTTAAGAACCTGGCTGTTTTGAGTGTGGGCGTACTGCTCTTGCTCGGAAGCATGGTCTTTATCTTCATGACGGCTCAAAAAGAACGAGACCTGGCAGAACGGCAGGCAGGTTTCCTGGCCAATGTAACTCATGAATTAAAAACCCCGATCTCAGTCATGATGGCTGCCGGTGAGAACCTCTCAGACGGCCGTGTCAGGGACCCCGATCGTATTATGTTATATGGTCGCCATATTTACGATGAAGCAATTCGTCTTCGAAAGATGATCGACAAGCTCCTCGATGTGGCCAGAGCTGACGCCGATCAACTTTCTGTCAAGCCAACAATAGTTCACCTCGATGAATTATTGCGTAAATATATCGAACAACACCATCATTACCTGACCACCGCAGGATATACTGTTGATATTGATATCGAATCAAAATTACCATCCGTCAGCCTGGATCCCTCGAGTTTCGAGACGATTATTGGAAATCTCATTGAAAATGCAGTTAAATATAGTGCTGATGATAAATATCTTGGGTTACGGCTCTATCAGGGTGAAAAAGAACTGTTGCTTGATGTCGAGGATCATGGCATAGGAATTCCTCCAAATGCCCAAAAACACGTTTTTGATAAATTTTTCCGTGTTGAAAATGCACTGACGGCACAAACAAAAGGTCACGGACTTGGATTGTCAATCGTCCAATATCTTGTAGAGCATAATGGCGGTCAAATAAATTTGACCAGCCAGCACAACAAAGGATCAATTTTTACATTACATTTTCCAATTATTGAACAAAATAACGAACCATCTGGGACGATCGATGGAAAGCCCCCAGTCGAATCCGAAACTTCTCAGTCGTATGTCATTCAAGAATAAGACTATTCTTATCGTTGAGGATGAGCCCAGTCTGATTTTCACCCTGCAGGATACCCTTGAAAACGAAGGGTATGAAGTTGCAGTAAAAAATAATGGACATGATGCTCTCTCATTTATACACCAGGCTACACCCGATTTGGTAATCCTTGACATCATGATGCCGGGTATGAGTGGATACGAGGTGTGTAAAAATATCCGCGAAGAAAAATACACGTTTCCCATCATCATGCTTACCGCACGCGACCAGGAAATTGACAAAGTCACCGGACTTAATCTTGGCGCTGATGATTACATCACCAAACCTTTTGGGGTGAAGGAGCTGCTTGCAAGAATTCAGGCCCGGCTAAGAAGAGCCAATTCTTATTCAAAATCGGGACCGATGGATGTCATTACACTTGGGCCCATCCGGATTGAACTCAATGAAGGGGATGTCGTTCGTCCGGAGGGTACAGCTGAGCTGACAACAAGGGAGGTCGAACTGATCCGTTACCTGGTAACACACGCTAACGAGCCAATCACCCGGGATGCGCTGCTCGAACATGTATGGCGCTATGAGTTCAGTACAAACACGCGAACCGTCGATGTCCATATTTCCAAGTTGCGCTCAAAAATTGAGCTTCAGCCTGATGACCCCCAATTTCTGGTGACACTGCACGGCGTCGGATACATGCTGAAGCTGAGTTAGCTATCCCTAAATTTCCGACCAGCCACCTGACCGGGCTTCTTCGGGACTCAGATCGTGATTTTTTACGTTCCGGACAAATGAATAGAAATTATGGATCTGATCCAATAACAGGGACTGCGTAAACGAATCCCTTATTCCGGCCTCTTTATCAAAATTCTGATTGACTCTGGCAATAAAAACCCGCTCAGGGAAAACATAGGCCTTTCTGTATCCGCACACTGTTTCAAACTGTTCGACCGCACGCAGAGCCCCAAAAGCACCGGATGATTCCCCTACCATACATACCGGCATCTTTTCCAATCCATTGGGATAGGGCAAATAATCAAAAAATAGTTTTAATATTCCCGGAAATGATCCATTGTATTCCGGTATCACAAAGATTAACCCATCTGTATCCAGAATATTTTTATTGAAATTATCAACAAGAGGGATCGATTTTCCATAACGCCCACCACCTACTTCCTCAATAGGAAAATCACGCATTGAAATAACTTCCACTTCAGATCCCAGAGATTCATACTTCGGCCTCAGGTACTCAGATACCTTTAATGCATTGGCACCGGGTCTGTCTGTGGAACTAATAATCTTGAGAGTAATCATGTCTCATTTAAGTAACAATCTGTTTTTCTGGATACCTATAAGTTATAAAGATTTAATCTCAATAACGATTAAGATATTGGAAGGGCTTTTTTTGAAAAAAATGAAGGTCATTATCATACATTCTTTTATTTTTTTAAGATATATAATATTTTTTACCTAAAAATAATTGACATATCAGCTATTTATATTATTTTGTTTCGTATTTATTGGCAAAAACAAAAAATATCACCATAAAAAAATTCGGCACTGACGGATATCCGGAATTCACTGACCCAAACCACTACTCACTGAAAAACAAACAGGCCCCCAGTTGCGGTGAGGGCCTGCATTCGAGCTTTGAGTAGAAACTCAAAACCTTATAGTACCTTAATATCATGAAAAAACACTACAGTCTGAAACTCAATATTGGTCTCTTTCTTCTCCTTGCCATTTTGTTAGTTCCAATGGCTGCCACCTTCGCACAAAGCCATTTACTCAACGTATCGACGGACCTTTACAGCCGGTATGTATGGCGCGGATTTGACTTCGGCGATTCACCTTCTATCCAGCCATCAATGGCATTCACTTCAGGTAATTTTGAGATTGGTGTATGGGGAGCTTTTGCTACCAATGCTCACGGAAATAACCCCGCATACAGAGAGACAGATCTGAATGTTGCTTACTCGATCCCACTTAATACCGGATCACTCAGTTTGGGAATTACAGATTATTTCTTTCCAACCCCCACAACAGACTACTTCCTCTTTAATGACAATCATGTATACGAGGCAAATATTGGTATCACTTTTGCTAAATCGTTTCCGCTTTCGATTTCAGGAAATATAAATTTTGCCGGAAAACAGGATCCGCAAGGTTCAACTTATATTGAGCTTGATTACCCTGTGTCGACCGCAACATTGACTTTTGGCTTTATTCCTATGAAGTCGGACTATTACGGACTCTCAAAAGCAGGAGTTGTAAATGTGGGAATCAGTGATACCAAGGATATACAAATCACTGACAAATTCTCACTCCCCCTGCATGGATCTTTATTAGTGAACCCGTATACAAAAAAAATATACTTTCTTGCCGGGGTAAGTTTCTGATCTGATTTATAACCCATCGAGTTTCGTTTCACGCGAGGTAAACACGTACCGGTACTCCACCGGTATCATCATGGTGAAGGCCCGGACCATCGACAATGGTCCGGGTTTTATTTTTTTTGCCAACCCCAGACAGCATGTCCCCTTAAGCAGGAACAATTTATGCGCTAAAAAGCATTATTCTTATATAACCATTGCGATTCATTTAACGCCAGGGGTCACGCTATGCTGATTGTATCACTAACCGCCGAGGAAGCCCAGATTCTCATTGAGTCTCTCGAGTGCCACATAACCGAACTCAGTCACGAAATAGCCGACACCGACAGCAAGGATTACCGCGAAAAACTCAAACGGAAGAAAAGCATCCTCAACAAAATCCTGAATGAGATTGAGAGACTTGAAGAAGAATCGGGTCATTAAACCCACGGAGGGTATGCAGGGAATAAGGGAATAGGAATGACAAATCAGGGTTTTCTAAATTTCCGATCTTTTTCTTCCCCTTCTACTCTTCATCCTTGATATTTTTCAAACGCTGCCAGTAGCGGGGCTCATATCCCTCTGTCCCGGGCTCGTACCAGTGTTCTCCAACTCCTTCCGGCAGGTACTGTTGCGCCACCCAATGTCCGGGATGATTGTGAGGATAATCATAGTCATCCGATGGGTTTTCAGTTTTTCGATACCTGGATTCGAGCGAATTGGCTGTCTTGTCTCGTAAATGAGCCGGCACATGTCCTATTCCCTTCTTTTGGATATTACTATGCACAGAGAAAACGGCTGAGGTACTGTTGCTCTTGGGAGCCAATGCACAATAAATAGCTGCATGGGAAAGGAAGTACCACCCTTCCGGCATCCCACACTTTTGGAAGGCTTCGTGCAGGGAGTTCACGGTCACGATCAGGCTGGAATCGGCCAGCCCGACATCCTCGGAAGAGAAGATGAGCATCCGGCGGAACAGGAAGTTCGGGTCATCTCCGCTTTCTATCATTGCCGAAAGCCAGTAAAGTGCCGCATCCGGGTCGGATCCGCGCAAGGATTTGATGAAAGCAGAAGCATAATGATAGTGTTCGTCGCCATTCCGATGGAAGGTCACCCTGCGGCGCTGCAGACAGTCTTTCACGATTTCCATTGTGACATGCCGTTTGCCTTCGTCATCCGGGTTCGAGGTTTTTACAGCCATCTCCAAAGCGTTAAGAGCCGTACGGATGTCTCCGCCGGTAACTTCTGAGAGATACTCTTTTGCCTCACCGTCAAGCTCAACATGGTATGAACCAAGTCCCCGTTCCGTATCCCTTATTGCACTGTCGATCATCTGACCGATGTCGCCGACATCGAACGGCAAGAGTTCAAAAAGCTGGCAACGGGAGAGCAAAGGGCCGACTAACATGTAAAACGGGTTCTCCGTTGTTGCGCCTATCAGCGTCAATAAGCCGGATTCGAGATGGGGAAGCAGGGCGTCCTGCTGGGCTTTGTTCCACCGGTGAATTTCATCTACGAAAAGAATCGTCTGTTTACCGTGTGCCTTCTTCCTGGCTTCGGCCTGGGCAACGACCTGCTTGAGGTCCTTCACTCCATCTAAAACCGCATTTAAGGTAACGAAAGCAGCCTCAACCTCTCGCGAGATGACGTAGGCAAGCGTGGTTTTGCCACAACTCGGTGGTCCGTAAAAAATGACAGAACCAAGAATTCCTGTCTCTATCATTCGCCGCAAAAGCCGGTCATCCCCAAGAAGATGTTTCTGACCCACAAACTCATCAAGAGAACGTGGTCTCATCCGGGTGGCAAGCGGTGCCTGGGCATCCGGTTCCTGCGTTGTTGAAGAATTGCTGTCGTTTTGTTCAAATAAATCCATATGCCAAAAATACGTAAAAAATACAGGTACTAAATCCTCCAATCATCAACGAATCAATCCAACAAATATGAAATTCGGGAATACGGTCGATGTCGGAGATTAACGGATGATGCACATTTCTTTCTGTTTACCTTTTGCCAGCCAGTAAATTGGAGAGACATGAAATTTGAATTTCATAATTCATTTTGTTCGAAAACAACAATTATGATATATTCCGTCTACAGTTATGCTTAGAACACTATACGACATATCTTATTTCTCTTTTACATCTGATCTTTTCGGGTCGGGTGGCATTTCTGTGTTTGCCTGTCTCTGTTGTTGTTGTCGATGTTGCTGTCCGGTTTGACCCGGACATATTAACCCTTCTTTTTCCGCACTGGTGATAGCCAACGCGGTCCAGCATCTTTTACGACACATACCATTCCAACATTTATAATCATTACCGTTAATCCTTAATAAGAAAAGAACTATGGGTAACTATGCAAATCCAGAAAAGCTGGTATCAACCGACTGGGTAAATGAACACAAAGATGACGCAAATATTCGTCTGCTGGAAGTAGACGTTGACACCTCTGCTTACGATCAGGGTCATATTCAGGGTGCTCTGGGAGTAAACTGGGAGACACAGTTAAACGATCAGGTTCGGCGTGATATTCTCACAAAATCCCAGTTTGAAGAACTGGCAGGCAACCTGGGTATCACCCCAGATACAACCGTTGTTTTTTATGGCGACAATAACAACTGGTTCGCCGCTTATGCTCTTTGGCAATTCCGGTACTATCAGCACGCGGAAGAGAAGCTGAAGATTATGAACGGTGGTCGGAAAAAATGGATCCAAGAGAACCGTTCACTTGTTAAGGACGTGCCTTCCGTAAAGAAGTCCTCCTATAAGGCCAAATTCCCGGACGACAACGTACGTGCCGACAAGGAACTCATCCGTCAAAATATTAGCACGAACCGGATCAACCTGGTGGATGTTCGCTCACCGGCCGAATTTACGGGTGAGGTTATTGCACCTGCCGGCATGACTGAGACGGCTCAGCGTGGTGGCCATATACCGGGTGCTGTGGATATCCCATGGGCATCAGCCGTTAAAGACGATGGTACGTTCAAATCGTACGATGAACTGAAGAACATTTACAAGGAGTCGGACGTTAATCCCGAGCGTGAGACCATTGCATATTGCCGTATCGGAGAACGTTCTTCGCATACGTGGTTTGTCCTCAAGTATCTGCTGGGTTACGACAAGGTTCGCAACTACGACGGCAGCTGGACCGAATGGGGTAACCTGGTTGGCTATCCGATCGAAAAAGGCAATGGTTCAAAATAGGGAACACTTTTATGGCTTATCCGAACCGGTCATCTGAACCGGGTTCGGATGGCCGCCAAATATCATCGTCATGACCAAGTTTATTTCCGTTCATATCACATCATGTATGACCAGACAAGCACTCACAAATATTATCAAAGGATTTGGTAAGAATTCGACGGATAAAGTGCGTCATATACATACATGGAGTGACACACTATCAGGCCGTATGGTCTGCGAGTGGGAAGCAACTGATAAGGAAACGTTGACCAACTGGCTGGGTGAGCAAATGATTTTCTTCCGGGGCGAACACGAATGGGTAATCCCTGTGGAGTTGGAATCTGCAAATGGTGAATTTACTAATAACTAAATACCAGGCTATAAGCAATTATATTACAACAGATTATGGCTGAATTAAAACTAAAAAAATACACCCCCGCCGAAAATGAACATTCCGAAATCGGGGAATCGGTTTGGTCGGCAATTGGAAATACGCCATTAATTCAGTTGCGGAATATCACGCGTGACCTTCCTGCAGACGTAAAAATTTTCGCGAAAGCCGAGTGGCTCAATCCGGGCGGATCGATCAAGGACCGTCCGGCCCGAGCCATCATTCTTCAGGCTGAACAGGATGGTAAACTGACGCAGGGAAAAACATTGCTGGATGCTTCATCCGGAAATACGGCCCTGGCTTATGCTATGATAGGTGCCGCACGCGGCTATTCAGTAACACTCTGCGTTCCTAAGAATGCCAACAAGGAACTCATCAAAACATTACGTGTTTACGGAGCCGAAGTCATTCTTACGAGTCCGATGGAAGGGTCAGACGGAGCCATAAAAAAAGCGCGATCCCTGTACGCCGAAAACCCGGATAACTATTATTACGCGGATCAATACAGCAACGCTGCAAACTGGCTGGCCCATTATCATACGACGGGTGTGGAAATATGGAATCAGACCCATGGGGAGGTCACCCATTTTGTTGCAGGACTGGGAACGAGCGGCACATTTGTCGGTACGGGTAGACGTCTCCGGTCCTACAATCAACACATCAAGCTTATTAGTGTCCAGCCTGACTCGCCGTTTCATGGTCTCGAAGGTTTAAAGCATCTGCCCAGTGTGATGGTACCCGATATCTATGACGCTGATCTGGCCGACGAAAACATGGAAATATCTACGGATGAAGCCCAGGAGATGACCCGGCGCCTGAGTCGTGAAGAAGGCCTCTTTGTAGGCATCTCGGCCGGAGCTGCGGCAGCCGCATCCTTTAAAATTGCCAGAACGATCGGGCAGGGTGTTGTTGTTACCGTGTTTCCTGATAACGGGCGACGTTATATCGATGAACCTTTTTGGGAAGAATAATGAGCATTCATATACCTAAATCATTAGTAGAACAAATCAATAAGCATGGCGAACAAGACTATCCGCATGAATGTTGTGGGTTTCTGTATGGCCATGTATCCGGTGAAGAGAGACATATTACGGAACTGCGGATGCAGTCGAACGAACGGGAAGATTCGCGTGAAAACAGGTTTCTGATCTCCCCGGATGAATTCATGCAGGCCGAACGCTATGCCCGGAAGACAGGGCTAGACATGCTGGGAGTGTACCATTCACATCCCGACCATCCGGCGATTCCTTCGGAATTTGATCGCGAACATGCCTGGCCGTGGTACACGTACCTGATTGTCAACGTGGGAAAAGGCAAGGCGGGAGTGCTGAAAGGCTGGCAACTGCGTGAAGACCGTTCCAGCTACGATGAACTCGAATTAACCATTGAAAAAGAATCAAACATACAGTCGTAAAAGAACATCTATTACTATGGCAAAAGTGAATATTGAAATCCCAACGGCTCTCAGACCCTATGCGGATAACCAGGATACCGTTCAGCTCGAGGGCGGAAACGTTGGAGAGGCGATTAAACAGCTTGCTACGAAACATCCAAAGTTGCAGAAACACCTCTATGATGACCAGGGAAAACTCAGGAATTTTGTCAATATCTACATCAACGACAAAGACATCCGGTATCTTGAGAAAGAGGATACCGGCATATCCGATGACGACACGTTGAGTATTATCCCTTCCGTGGCAGGTGGAACCGATGTCGCTGCCGAAACGGCTTCTCTCACCCAGGAAGAGATCCAGCGATACAGCCGGCATCTGATCATGCCTGAAGTCTCGATGGAAGGGCAGCTTAAGCTGAAAGAAGCTAAGGTACTCGTCGTTGGTGCCGGAGGTCTCGGCGCCCCTCTGATCTCTTACCTCGCGGCTGCAGGAGTCGGCACACTTGGCATTGTTGACTTCGATACCGTGGATTATACCAACCTGCAGCGCCAGGTCATTTTTTCAACCAATGATGTCGGCACCACAAAACTGAAGGCCGCAGCTGATCGGGTGAAGGCTCTTAATCCGCATGTTAAAGTGGTCCCTTACGAGACCCGCCTGACATCGGACAATGCGCTGGATATCATCAAAGATTATGATTTGGTTGTCGATGGTACAGACAATTTCCCAACACGATATCTTGTGAATGATGCCTGTGTGATGCTTGGCGTACCAAACGTGTATGGCAGTATCTTCCGGTTCGACGGCCAGCTGTCCATCTTTGGTACCAAAGACGGACCTTGCTACCGCTGTCTTTATCCGGATCCGCCGCCTCCGGGATTGGTCCCTAGTTGTGCCGAAGGTGGTGTTCTTGGCGTTCTGCCTGGCATCATCGGAACCCTCCAGGCTTCAGAAGCCATCAAGCTATTGATTGGCAAGGGAAAACCCATGATCGGCCGTTTGCTCCTGTTTGATGCCTTAAAGATGAAATTCCGTGAGCTGGAAGTGCGTAAAAATCCGAATTGCCCGGTTTGCGGCGACCATCCTACGATCACTCATCTGATTGACTACGAACAATTCTGCGGCATTCGCGGCGAGGAAGAAGAAGCCGATGACCTGGGTGAAGAGTGGGAAGTTGAACCGCTGAAACTCAAGGAAGAGCTGGACCACGGCAAAGACATCTTCATACTGGATGTTCGCAAACCCGAGGAATACCAGATCTCCCGTATCGAAGGCAGCACCCTGATCCCACTCAATGAGTTGCCGGAACGCGTAGCAGAATTGGATACCAGCAACGAGATCGTTGTTATCTGCCGAAGCGGCGCACGCAGTGCCAAGGCCGTCGAATTTATGAGAGATGCCGGTTTCCGGAAAATCAAAAACCTCGTCGGCGGTATCAATGCATGGGCGGCACTCGTAGATTCGTCGTTACCTGTCTACTGATTATCGATAAAACAACATCCGGGACGTGATGAACCTCGCAGGAATAAGCTTAGCCGCTTATTCCTTTTTTTTGTCCGCAATCAAATAGGCAGGTTATCGTGCTTCTTTTTGGGGACACAGTCCACCTTGTTACGGATCAATGCAAACGCCTTGATGATTTTATTCCGTGTTTCATGCGGATAAACGACTTCATCGATATATCCACGCTCAGCCGCACGATACGGATTGGCAAACGTCTGCTCATATTCATCCTGCAACTCTTTCTGCCGTTTCACCTGGTCATCGGCATGATCAATTTCGTGACGGAAGATGATCTCGACAGCCCCCTGCACTCCCATGACGGCAATCTCTGCTGTTGGCCAGGCGAGGTTAAAATCGGCGCGCACGTGTTTTGAATTCATGACATCGTATGCACCTCCATACGCCTTGCGCGTAATGACCGTCATTTTGGGCACGGTTGCCTCGCAGAATGCATAAAGCAGTTTTGCTCCGTGTTTGATGATCCCTCCCCACTCCTGGTCTGTACCTGGCAGAAATCCCGGCACATCTACAAATACGAGTAACGGGATGTTGAAAGCATCGCAAAAACGCACGAACCTGGCACCTTTGATGGAAGAATCGATATCAAGAACACCCGCCAGCGAAAGTGGTTGATTGGCCACGATCCCCATCACCTCACCGTTCAAACGCGCAAAACCAACGATGATGTTTGTGGCATAATCGGCATGCACTTCCATAAACGAGTCTTTATCGGTGACCCCATTTATCACAGCATGCATATCGTACGGTTTATTCGGATTATCCGGGATGATGGTATCCAATGCTTTCTCAGCATCCGGATCGGGCTGTTTAGGATCGGCCCTGGGCGGGCGTTCTTCACAGTTCAGCGGAAGATAAGAGACCAGTCTTCGAATCTGTTGCAGACAGTCCGGATCATTCTCGCAGGCGAAATGAGATACCCCGGACTTCGTGCTGTGAGTCGTGGCACCGCCGAGTTCGTCATGAGTCACTTCTTCGTGAGTAACTGTCTTCACAACATTCGGTCCGGTCACAAACATAAAGCTCGTTCCCTTGACCATCATGGTAAAATCAGTAATGGCAGGACTATAAACAGCACCACCTGCACAGGGCCCCATAATAGCCGATATCTGGGGTACAACTCCCGAGGCCATCGCATTACGCCAGAAAACCTCGGCATACCCCCCCAGAGACGCGACGCCTTCCTGGATACGTGCGCCACCCGAATCGTTCAAGCCTATAATAGGCACCCCGTTTTTGAGCGCCAGGTCCATGATCTTCACAATCTTTTCCGCATGTGTTTCAGAAAGAGAGCCGCCAAAAACAGTAAAATCCTGGCTAAACAGATATACCGGACGACCATCAATAGTACCAAACCCTGTCACCACCCCATCACCAAGGGTACGTTGTTTATCGAGTCCGAACTCAGTCGACCGATGACGAACGAAAGCACCAATCTCCTCGAACGATCCCTTATCGAGTAAAAGATCGATACGTTCCCGTGCGGTCAGTTTCCCTTTTTCATGTTGTTTTTCAATTCTTTTTGTACCGCCCCCCAAAAGCGCCTCTTCCCGGGTAGCCCTGAGGGTTTCATTTTTTGGATTATCCATCCCAACACCTCGATTTATTCCTATGATTTCTTTTGATACCATCGTTGTAACCGATCGGTAAATTCAATGGCTACGTCGGAATACAAACTGACACCATGATGCTTGAAAACCTCGCGATACAGATATGCGCTGGCCTCCCGCCAATTACTGATGCCATTGAGTCGATTTATCGTTTCGAAATATGCCTCTTCGTCCCCATGAAAAATATGCTTAATAAAGGACGGCTCATGGTCTTCGAGTATATGATAAACTTCACTGGTTTTCAGATCTGCCCTCTCCACTGAATCCCCACCTGTTTCCTGCTGCTCATTTTTGCCAATAAATGTATCCGCAAGCGTGGTATGGTTCTCTTGTTCGGATTCTTTATCATTATGCATCAGTGAATTATAGAATGTATCCTCCTCTTTTTGCTCATCTTCTTCAGCGCTGAGAAATTTTTGCCATATCGGTAAATCTCCCCCTTCCCTTTCCGACTCAAATTTCTCAGATATAGAAACATCTGATCTTTCTTCCTCATTCTTTTCATCCTCCGGAGTGAATTGCTCTTCTCCGGATTCTTGTTCGTTATGATTTTGTGCGGTGTTGTGATTCAGGGTAAAAACTATTTCATCTTCTTCCGGACTCTTTGCTACATCTTCTTCATCACTTACCGCTTCCGGTTGTTCATCTTCCGCCTCCTGAGTCTCTGATTCTTCGCTTGAATCTTCCTCAACAGGGAGTTCTTCAACCGATGGTTTAGCAATAACCGGGCCCGTCGTTAACAACTCAATGAAATGAGCCCTGTTCACCTTGTCGGGGGCCGACTCAAATATTCCGGCATATTTTTCCAGGCCTTTATCTTCAAAAAAACGACGAACAAAATCCGTATCCACCTCTTCACCCATCAGCTCGAACCACGGCTCCAGCAATTGCCCCCAATTAAGTGGAGTATAATGGCCGGTCACCCGTTCATCAACCTTGCTGATGATTAGTTCAGCCTTGTCCCGATTAATAGCGGGCTGGTTTTTGCGTTCGAGATACCGCGTCAGCGCACGTCCCAGATACGGATAGACGACGAACTCTTCAGACCGTTCCCTGATAGTGGCCAAATCACATGAGTTCTCATCCGTTCCAAAAATCAATTCTATTAATATCTTTCGCGGAGTCACCAACTGTTCCAGGACATCATCGACGGAATTTTCAATGACCGACCGTTTGTAGCTTTCCGGTAGCAACACTTCTGCTTCTATTGTGGTCAGAAATGCCTGCCAGGCAGCATGGACCCGGTCACTGTTCACGTTTGCCCACTCCGTATCCGGTAGAGACATCGAATCTGCCAGATTTCGTAGTAATTCCGAATGTATTTTTTCTACCAGGAAAAGTGGAAATCCGGCCTTCCGGAGTTCCTCAAGTGTATATGCGTCTGCATGTGAAGGCAGACGTTTAAGCAGCTGTTCGGTGATTTGCTCAACTATTCGAAGCATGACGTCGATTTTATTAATCACTTAGTGGTGGATTCGTAGAAATATATCGCATGAACAAGCGCAACACAAACCATATTATTGGTCATTTGGACAAGGGTACTTACCTTTGGCTATGATGAAATTACAGGCCCAAAAGCTGGCTAAAAAATATAACAACGTTCTGGTCTTCCGTGATGTTTCCCTGGAGGCCGAAACCGGTGTTGTAGGGATTGCCGGACCCAATGGCTCCGGGAAATCGACGCTACTAAAATGTCTCACTTATCTTCTGAGACCAACACGCGGCAAGGTTACCTGGACTGATGCTGAAAACAGCATACCTGTTCAGGAATTCCGATCACGAATCGGTTATGCAGCACCGTATATCAATCTCTATGCTGAACTGAGCTGTATGGAAAACCTCAAATTTCTTCTGAAGGTAAGAGACATTAAGCGTGAAGACCCGGAACTTGAGGATATTCTCGGACGTGTCGGGTTGTCCAGGCTATTTGATCAGCCCTTTGGTCAGCTCTCATCCGGGCAACAACAACGCCTTAGACTGGCTGCCGCCTTGTTGCCCAAACCGGAGGTACTCATACTCGATGAACCGGGTACCAATCTCGATAAAGTCGGTCAATCAGTCGTTCAATCCATCACGGAGGAATGGCGGCAGAAGGGAAGACTTCTGCTTCTTGCAAGTAATGATGCAACCGAACTCGATTGGTGTGATAAGGTGTTCAACCTCACACAGATATCAAAAAAAGAACCATCAGTTTCAACACCAAAATAATCGAAGAACATGCTCTATTCTGAAAATGATTATAAACTTGCTTCCAGCATCCTGAACTTCAGTGTGGCACTCAAAGAGGGTGAAAACGTTCTGATACAACTAAACGGGATTGATGGAATGGGTCTGACACGTGCTATGGTCAAAGTGGCGAGGGATCTTAATGCTAATCCTTTTGTACGGGTTCAGGATACGGAAATTGACCGAATTCTGATTGAAAAGGGAAATAATGCTTTTTGGAAGCATCAGGCTGAGACCGAGCAACTGCCCCTCATGAAACAAATGGATGCATTCGTCGGAATCCGCGCCACTCAGAATATATATGAGAACTCAATGGTCAGCAAGGAGGCAAACAAAGCTTATGGTGATGAGTTGCTGACGCCCGTCCATTTCAAAGAGAGGGTCAATAACACGAAATGGTGTATCCTGCGCTACCCCTCGCCCGCTTTTGCGATGAATGCCAAGATGCCGACAGAACAGTTCACAGAATTTTACTACAAGGCCTGCCTGCTCGATTATAGTAAACTCCGCGAAGCTATGAAACCACTGGAAGAGCGACTCCGAAAAGCCAAAGAGGTACACCTCAAAGGTGACGGTACCGACATAACTCTTTCAATAGAGGGCCAGGAGTGGATTCCGTGTTACGGGGACCGCAACATCCCGGACGGTGAAATATTCTCTTCCCCGATTCTCGATTCCGTCAACGGCACCATACATTATGCACCGAGCGTATACCAGGGTAAACCCTTTGAATTTGTGCAGCTCACTGTTAAGGATGGCGTCGTCACCGATTTCGATTCCTCGAACAACAACGCACTGGCCGATATCCTGAATTCAGATGAGGGTGCGAAGCGGTTTGGTGAATTCAGCTTCGGCACTAATCCAGTCATTGAATCGCCGATGTATGATATTCTTTTCGATGAAAAAATTTACGGTTCCAACCACCTGACGCTTGGGCAGGATTACGAGATCGCTCCAAACGGAAACAAGAGTAGTATTCACTGGGACCTGGTCTGTATCGGAGCCGACGTCTACCTGGATGGAGAACTGATTCGCAAGGGACGCCAGTTTGTCCCTGACGACCTACGTGTACTTAATCCCGATCATCTGCTGGCTTAAGCACCGAAAAAAGAAAGCCGTGTCCGGAGGTCACCGGACACGGCTTAGGTGTTTGGGGTTTGGGTAAGTAGAATAATACTATGCAACCAGTTGTTCTTGTCTGTAAACTGGTCTGAGATTAGGAAATTCGTGAAGCGGCAGATCCAGCTCGCGACTCGTTGCTTCCAATAGTTCCCTGTAT
This sequence comes from Balneolales bacterium, assembly GCA_035266485.1. Taxonomy (GTDB): domain Bacteria; phylum Bacteroidota; class Rhodothermia; order Balneolales; family DATFMH01; genus DATFNI01. Next base: position 4,018 of record DATFNI010000264.1, on the reverse strand, counting down.
TGGTCCGGGTCATGCATCATGTCCCGCAAAATTCCCGGGGTTATACCCATATGCCGTTTAACAAAGTAGCAAAGCCCGTTGTCGTCGCTTAACCCGCTGTCAATAGCCACCGCGTAACAAATTTTATTCTGATCCTGGTGAAATTCCTGGGCAATCTTCATCAGACGTATCCAACGTAAAATAAATTCCGGTGTCCGCCGGTATTGCACACTGACCAATCGTGCAAAATAGGATTTTGAATAACCTGTCGAAGCCGCCCAATCTTCAACGGTTTTTATTTCGTCTATATGCTCGAGTAGATGATTAACTAATTTTCCGACCGATATTTTTTCCATTTTAACCTCCCTGTCTGAGTTGAGTCGTGATTACTGTTTTTCAATTTCCGCCTACAACTCCATTTACATCAGTAACAATATATAAGAGACACTAAGAGGGACTTTGTTACAGGAAAAATGGCGAAATTCGTGCATTAGAGAATTCCAATGATGGATTTTGCCGCATGGGCGTTTCCCGGAAATGACTTGCACCGCCTTATCTCACCCCTTGCTATGTGCCAAGTTGGGTTAATAAAAAAGCCGACCCTTTGATTGGGTAGGCTTTTTTAATGACTCATGTAATCTCAATCAGCCCAAGCCGACACATCCTCAAAGACCTCGAGAAACTGCAACTGTTTCCCATCTTTGGAGACCGTGACTTCATACTGGGCGGGACCTTCAGTTTCCCGGCTCAAGAGCAATTTTGCCAGTCGGTTGACCACCTCGGTCTGAACCAGACGCTTGAGCGGGCGTGCACCATAGACAGGATCATATCCGCGCTCAGCCAGCCAATCTTTAGTCACATCGGTGATATTCAGCTTCACCTGGTTCTTTTCGAGCATTTTGTGTACCCGTTTCAACTGAATATCGACAATCTGACGGATATCCTTCCGGCTCAGGGTATGGAAGACAATGATGTCATCGATCCGGTTCAGGAATTCGGGACGGATGGTCTTCTTGAGAACATCCATCAATTCCTGTTTCAGCACATCGTATTCTTCATTCTTCATCTCACCCTTGCTATCCTCAACCTTCTTTTGAATGAGATGTGAACCGATGTTGCTGGTCATGATGATGATCGTATTCTTGAAATCGACTGTAACGCCTTTATTGTCTGTCAGGCGGCCATCATCAAGAACCTGAAGCAAGATGTTGAACACATCGGGGTGAGCCTTTTCGATCTCATCGAGCAGAAGCACCGAATATGGACGACGCCTTACGGCTTCCGTGAGCTGCCCACCTTCTTCATAGCCTACATAACCCGGAGGAGCACCCACCAGCCGGCTCACGCTGTGCCGTTCCATGTATTCACTCATATCGATCCGGATCATCGCGTTCTCATCATTAAACAGATAGTCTGCCAGCGAGCGGGCAAGTTCTGTCTTACCAACACCTGTTGACCCAAGGAATATGAATGAGCCGATCGGACGCTGAGCATCCTGCAGCCCGGCACGCGCACGCCGTACGGCGTCCGATACCGCCTGTATAGCCTGCTCCTGACCTACCACCCGTTTATGCAGCTCTTCTTCCATATGCAACAGCTTCTGCCGTTCGCTTTGCAACATCTTCTTCACCGGTATACCGGTCCATCTCGACACGATATCGGCGATATCTTCCGCATCCACTTCTTCCTTCAGCAACGCACGATCTTTCTGGATTTCCGCCAGGTTCTCTTTCGCCGCTTCAAGCTCCTGTTCCAGCTTTTTTATGGTTCCATAGCGTAATTCCGCAACCTTTTCATATTCGCTGGCACGTTCCGCTTTCTCCGCCTGTATCTTCGTAGTATCGATGGCTTGTTTGATGCCGCGAATCTTTTGGATCAGCTCTTTCTCCGTCTGCCAGTGAGCAGAAAGGGTATCACGCTTTTCACCTAGATCAGCCAGTTCTTTATTTATACTATCCAGCTTCGCTTCATCATTCTCCCTTTTCAGGGCCTCGCGTTCGATCTCCAGTTGTCGTATCTGACGGTCGATGCTATCCAGTTCTTCCGGCATCGAGTCGATTTCGAGACGCAGGCGTGACGCGGCTTCATCCACCAGGTCAATGGCCTTATCCGGCAGGAACCGGTCGGTAATGTATCTGTGCGAAAGCTCTGCAGCCGAGACCAACGCAGCATCCGTGATTCTAACACCGTGGTGAATCTCGTACCGCTCCTGTAATCCACGAAGGATGGATATGGTATCCTCGACCGACGGTTCACCGACAAATACAGTCTGCAGGCGCCGCTCCAGGGCTTTATCCTTTTCGATGTACTTGCGGTATTCGGCAAGCGTTGTAGCACCAATGGCCCGCAGCTCTCCACGCGCCAGGCTCGGTTTCAGGATGTTTGCGGCATCCATGGCCCCTTCTGCAGCTCCGGCACCGACAAGTGTGTGGATCTCGTCGATAAAAAGGATGACTTGCCCATCGGAATTGTTGACTTCCTTGACAACCGCCTTCAGCCGCTCTTCAAATTCTCCACGAAACTTGGTACCCGCCATCAGGGCGCCCATATCAAGGGCAACAATGCGTTTGGTTTTGAGCCCCTCAGGCACATCACCTTTGACGATCCGGAGCGCCAGACCTTCAGCGATTGCCGTCTTACCGACTCCAGGTTCACCGATCAGTACCGGGTTATTCTTGGTACGCCGGCTCAATATCTGCATCACCCGGCGTATTTCATGATCGCGGCCAATAACGGGATCCAGCTTATTCTTCTCAGCCAACTCGTTCAGATCGCGGGCATACCGTTCCAACGCACGATACCGGCTCTCGGCATTGGGATCATCCACTTTCTGGGAACCACGCACTTCCTGCAAGATTTCAAGCGCCTTTTCCTTATTGAGACCTTCGCCTCTCAGGATTCGCCCGACTTCTCCCTGGTTTTCAATCATAGCCACCAAGATGTGCTCTGAGCTCAGATACTCATCCCCCATCTCACCGGCCACTTTTTGTGCTGTGTCAAAAACTTCCTTTGCCTCGTTCGACAGATATTGCCCTGTTACAGAAGCACCCTTCACAACGGGCAGTTTCTTTATTCGCCTATCGAGTTCATCGTTTACCCGGCCCACGGGAATACCCATTTTCTTGAGCACGTTGGTAGCCACACTCTCGGGATCAGAAAGCATCACTTTTAGAATGTGCAGCGGCTCCACGGCCTGCTGGTTGTTATTGGCAGCCAGCTCTAAGGACGCCTGAACCGCCTCTTGTGCCTTAATGGTAAACTTGTTGAAATTCATTCTATTAATTCCTTATTGCAGTTTTTTCTTTTACAATATCTATAGCACACTTTATACCAATCTTTCATCCATGACGTATTTGCAGGTTCAATCTGCCTCATATTGTAACGCTGCAATCACTTCGTCAGTCATGTACAACCAATATGAATAATTAAAGTCAATTTGCCAGTTATTTGTTCAAAATTCTGCCATGCCGGTTTGGGGGGAGCTGCTTTCAGGAGTAGCCAATTAACTGGGGATGGCACGATCTCCTCCCTCGAGGGAGGATTAAGGTGGGTGTTACGGTCGTTTCATCATTCGACATGCACCTTCCCTGTGAAACGCTACGTAAACACCCCTCGTATAGTAAAAGTCAGTTAAACAGAGTTTCTTGGACAAAAATCCGTTGCAGCAGAAGCCAGAGCACTATCGTGATATCAAAGAGAAATCTGTTCACGGATCGAAGGCGGGTGTATTCTATCTGACACAAGTTCTTCAGATTGGTAGTCGGTGGTATTGGTACTTCATTCAGCAGTTCCTTATTCTTTGTTTTCTGATCAGCTTTGACGAAAGTTGCACAAGTTTATAACGCATGAAACCGTTCACAAGCCATAATCCTTTTTTACGCATTCTACCTTTGAGTACAATTTTTCCTTCTTTGATAATAGAATATTCTTATCACACAGATACGATTTTCCCAACTTAATTTTCTTGAATTGCCGCTTTATTCTTTTTTCATTTACTAAAAAAGAACGAGCAGCGTAGCGAGCATATGCGCTATACTTA
>DATFNI010000263.1:0-3293 GCA_035266485.1 Balneolales bacterium | reverse complement strand
TGAGCTGGATCCTCAATACAAAATATGGTCTGGATATCCACGAAATTGGAATCGTATGGGCAGCCGGACCGCTGGCCGGCATCTTCGGTCAGGTTATCGTGGGCCTGATAAGCGACAAAGTCTGGTTTTGGGGCGGCCGCCGGCGTCCGTTCATCCTGGCGGGCGGGGTTCTGGCCAGCCTCATGTTTTTCGCCCTGCCTAACATTCAGCAGATCACCGACTTTTTCGGGTTAAGTGACATTCTTATCGTAGCGCTATTTATCGCCCTCACACTCGATATGGCCATCAACATCAGTTTCAACCCGACCCGTTCGATCATTGCCGATGTTACTCCCGAAGGCGTCAAACGCACCAAAGGATATACGTGGATGCAGACCATTTCGGGCTTCTTCGGGGTGATGGCCTACGTGGTTGGCGCTGTCTGGAGCAACTATGTGCTCATCGGTACGGGCGTTGTCCTCGTGCTGCTCTTCTCCATCATCCCAACGCTCCTCATCGAAGAGCCGCGCGACCTGGAGCTGCAGGATACCAGTGATCCTGATTTTAAGGATCCGATTACTGCGCTTGTGCTTTCGTTCGCCCTGCCGGGCACCGGGTTCTTCTACCTCCGCAAGCCGTTGCGCGCCCTCGGATACCTGCTTCCGGCAGTGGCCGGGTATGTCATAGCCTTTACTGAACGCAAGGCGTTATCCCCGCTCTTGTTCGGTGTGATTATCGCCCTTGCAGCAATCATTCATATCGCCTCAATCATCCTGTCATTCCGTAATGCGCGGGCCATCAATATTGCCAACCCGGACGTGGATACTTCCCAAATCGATACGACCGACTGGGGACAGCTCATGAAGCTGTATGTGGCTCACGGCTTTTCCTGGATCGGCGTGCAGACCATGTTTGTGTACATCATTGCGTTCATCCAGCAGAAGCTGAACCCGGCTGATGCCAACCAGACGGGCCAGATCATCGCCATCTCCTTTGCCATCCTTAATACGGTTGGATTTATCCTGCCCGTACTGGTGCTGGAGCCCCTCACCGAGCGCATCGGCCGCGTGAAGACCCATTTCGGATGCATGGTGGTGATGGCTGCCGGCTACTTCCTGATCATCAGTCTGGGCACGACAACCTTCATGCTTTATTTCCTGATGGCAGTGCTCGGAATCGGTTGGGCGGCAGTGGTTAGCCTGCCCTTTGCCATTATGTCGGAGAAAGTTCGTAAAAGTCGAATGGGTTTTTTCATGGGAATTTTTAACCTTTCTGTAGTTCTCCCGCAGTTGATTGTGAGTCTTGTGCTTGGTTATTTCATTAGCCTGGCACCGGACAAAAACATCATCTTCTGGATTTCAGGTGTGTCGCTGGCCCTTTCAGCCTTCTTCTGGCTGTTTGTAAAAGAAGGGACATCTACAAAACCAACGATTTTGATCAACGAAACGCCAGACATAACCGGTGCGGTTCCCGGAGCTGGTGAACCAGGGTAGCTCAGAGACAACCGACAATTGGAGGGGTGCGAGTATTCACATCCCTCCAATATGCTATTACCGAAAGATAGGATCACTGCTTAATTGCTTGTGACGTTAAATATTGAGGACGTTTTCGAAAAATTATAGGCCTCGGTTACTTTAACTTTCAGGCTGAATGATTCGGTAACGGTCGTTGTATAAGAAGAGCCTGTTCCCACCTGATGAAACAGGTCGCCGATGCCGTTTTTCCTGTACCATACATAACTATAGGGTTGCGTTCCACCCGATGCACTGGCATCCCAGGTCCCCTGGTAGCCATTTGCGACAAATTGAGGTCCCGAAATAAAGACCTGTAAATTATCGTCACTGGCAACGCCGATAGAATCGGGATCACCATCCGGATCACTGCTCACGACACCGTATGAGGCGACGCCGTATGGGGTAGCCAGAAGAAGTCCGGCTAAAATTGGCGCGGAATAGGACGTACCGCTATCACTGCCGGAAGGACCGAACCCGTAACCGGAACCGCCTCCAATTTGCAGCGATTGGATATGCTCACCGGGTTCGCTATAATTGATAACAGGGGGATCTCCGTAATTGGAAAAGGAGGTAGAAAATGTATCTCCGAGTTTAAAGGACGTGGCTGTCCAGACATTGGTGTTACTAACTCTGCCTGGAGAATAGTTACTTGCGTTGGCCGAGGCATTGCCTGCAATCAATACAATACGAACGCCGTTATTAGCGGCATTTATAACCGCATTGTCCAAATCTGTATTGATTCCATTTCGATCCCATATACTCATATTTACAACATCCTGATGTGCAGCTTTTGTAGATACATAATCACAAGGGCATTGATAACGCTAGTGCTTGGACAGCTACCTGCATTAGGTCCTGAGCTATAACATGCCTTCAGTGCTATAACAGTTGCCCCTGATGCTACACCGACTACACCAGATGAATTGTTTTTGGCAGCCAGCAAACCGGCCACATAGGTACCATGTCCATAAGTATCGTTTGCAGATTCTCCCGATATAAAAGAAACACTGTTTGCCTGATCCACATTCAAATCGGGATTAGTGAGATCAATCCCGCTATCAATAATCCAGGCTTTTTTGCCTGTTCCGTTGAATGGCCCTCCGACACGCGAAACGCCCCAAGGGGTTACCTGGCTTGAGGAGGCCAATACGTTAGAAGAATCTGTAGATTTCCCATTTTTATAGCTTTGTCCGTTTACACCAAGGTGAAGAAAATAGGCCCGTGATACATGATCAACTAAAGGATCGGCACGCAATTCGTTTATCTGTTTCTGGGATAATTTTGCGGCAAATCCTTTCAATGCATATTTATACCGGAAGAGGACCGAATCGACCGAAATTTGGTATTTTGTAAGTACGGACTGGGTACTTTGTAGTGCCTGTTGGGCCGCCTGTTCCGTTATTTTCCACCTATTCTGATCTTTGAATACCACGATATACTGTCCCGGGATCAGATCGGAATCCGGAACGGCAGATGCCACCTGCTCAACTGAAGGGGAAAATGCTTGACTTTTTACCTGGGGGGGGGTAGATTGAATCAAGCCTTTGTTATTACAGCCCATTACTAAAAGGGCCAGTGCCATACCTGAAAGTAGGAGATGAAGACTCAATCGTTTCATCACAACCTCCTTTTTTAAAGGTGAATGGTTTAAGTGATGAAGTCTTTCGAGATGTGATAATCAGGGAAGGCTCCTAATAATAAGAGACACTTACAGACAATTTGTTACAAACAATTTTTAAAACAATGGCTCCTTTTCGGTTCCGATTCTTACTCATTGCAGTGCCGGCAGTTTTTCTGATA
>DATFNI010000262.1:0-2094 GCA_035266485.1 Balneolales bacterium | reverse complement strand
AGTCTCTTTGAGCTGATCAGCCTCGTCGGAAAGTTTGACCATCTGCATCTCTGATTCATCAACCGATTTCTTAAACTGTTCGATCTCCGAGGTCAATGCGTCATATTCCTTATTGGTTGTCACCAGATACAATTGATCCTGCTTCTCTTTGATCTTGGAAGTGACATCCTCAATGCTGGATTCGTGTTTCCGCTCCTCTTTCTCGATCTCCTGCAGGCGATCCTTGCTCTCCTCAAGCGTAGCCTGATGTTCCTCAAGTGATTGCCGAATGGCTTCGACCTTATCCGGCAGATCCCCTTTGAGCTCTTCAATGCGCATGAGTTCTTTATCCACACGCTGTAAATCAATCAGTTTTTGCAACTCGTTCACTGATCTAGCCTCCGTCTATTTACTCCCGTGTTACTGTTACGATTCTGATGTTGGTGCATCATTCAAAACCCCGGCGAAAAAAAAATGCATCGAAGGTTCGATGCATTTTGGCGTGTTAAATTTTTCTTCTGTGTGTCTGAATCAGGACAGGATGTATCCTTTTGAACTTCGGAAAACCATCGCTGTTTTATCTGTTCAGCCTTATCCGTCTGACGTATCAAAACCCGATACATCATTTTACTGCAAACTCATCATGCTGTCTGTTGAAAAAATATGAGTCCTCAATCTTCTGTGCGTTCTCATTTCGTTACCGTGGGCGATACTGGATTTGAACCAGTGACCTCTGCCATGTGAGGGCAGCACTCTAACCAGCTGAGCTAATCGCCCGTGATCTCAAAGAGCAACTATGAATTTAGATGTGGACTGACGAATGCGCAAGAAGAAATTCAGGAAAATCTGAGGACTCCGGGTGCCTGGGCAAAGGCAAAAGGGAAAAGGCCCCCGGCAGAACCGCCCCAATAGCGCAAAGAAATATGCAGATTTACACGATGATCATAGTTGGTAACTTTTAATTTCTCCCGTGTCTTGCCTACCAGAAGACTTTACCACAAAGTTCGCCGCGGAGAAACGAAGCCGTCAAAGAAAAAACTGACTGTCATTTCGACCAAGCTTCCCGCTGTGGCGGGATGGCCCATGGAGAAATCTCCTGCCTGAAGCACAGACTATGGGCAATCTGAATACCCCGAATGGGTTGAATAAAAAGGGTGTGACTTGACCAGACCATATCCTTTCAGTGATGTAATCCCATTGCACAGCTTTAGTAGAGACGTTCCATGGAACGTCTCTACTAAAACGCTTCTCCAATATTTTTCTCTCAACCGACAATGCATCGCTTCGACTTTGAACATTGCCTACAAACCATGGCGGTTGTAAAAAACCTTCGTGGGACTACGGATAGGAACCTCCCCCCATAGGGACAGACATGAAACGCTCCTATACATGATGGATGAAATTTCTCCTGATGCAATTTCACCACTCCGCTGTGGCGGAGCATTGTGTCCCTACTGCAGTTCCCGTCATTGATCCTTGCCAGGATCGATGACGGTATATTGTTACTATCATTATTTAAACAATAACCGGTTCCGATCGAATTCCGTTGCACAATTTTTGCAGAGAGGATCCCAGGCATTCAAATCCCAGTGTAACCCTCATCACACCTTCACGGAATTTTAATTTTGTTTCTTTGGACCTGCTGTTATATTTTTTCATTAAAAATAACAGTATCACCAACGTGCAGGTCTGATTATTTTTACTCTATGAATTCGGTTCAAAATAAACGCATTCTTTTTGCGGTACTTAACTGGGGTCTTGGACATGCAACCCGGTCCATACCGTTGATTGAGTCCCTCAAATCCGACAATGAAATTATCCTGGCATCCAACGGCAGGTCACTCAATCTGCTGCAGGATGAGTTTCCCGGTATCCGGTGTATTTCCCTGCCGGATTATGGCGGACATTATACCCGAAACCGCCGGATGCTCATCCCCTACCTTGGTCTGCAGATCCCGTACATCATCCTCCAGTTGCACCGGGAACATCTCCTGACCGAAGAGATCGTGGATTCCCATCAGGTGGATATGGTTTTTTCTGACAGCCGGTACGGAGTGTATTCCAAACGGGTGCCTTCCTTTTTTATTACCCACCAACTCCGCTTTCCGCTACCGG
>DATFNI010000261.1:0-18377 GCA_035266485.1 Balneolales bacterium | reverse complement strand
CTACAAAAATACCCTGATGGAACGTGCAATGAAGGAAGTTGGCGGATACGATTCGGCTTTTGAACATCTTGACGAACAAAACGCCTTCATTTTCACGGATGAAGATCTGGGGAAACCGGCCAAAATCCTAAAAAAATATATTAAGGAGAACAATAAGCCGGAATTCAAATTGGCAATTATTGAAGGCCAGGTATTTGAGAGTGATCAGCTCGATCAGTTGGCTGCGCTTAAATCCAAGAATGAAATTATTGGCGATATTATGGGTCTGTTACTATCACCGATCCAAAACGTCATCAGCGGCTTGCAAGCCCAGGGGTCTAATATTCTGGGTGCCGTCAAGGAAATTGCAGATAAAGAACAATAATATTGCAACGAAATTCGTAAACAACAATCTACTAATCGGAGATAATATATCATGGCTGACGTCAAAGAATTAGCAGAACAGTTGGTCAATTTGACCATAAAAGAGGCAAATGAACTTGCTCAGGTTCTGGAAGAAGAATACGGAATTAAGCCTGCTGCTGCTGCTGTCGCCGTCGCCGGTGGACCTGCTGAAGGTGGCGCGGCTGCCGAGGAAGAACAAACTGAATTTACAGTTGTTCTGAAGGCTATTGGTGGCAACAAAATCGCTGTCATCAAAGAAGTACGTGCAATCACTGGTCTTGGTTTGAAAGAAGCCAAAGATCTGGTTGACGGTGCTCCTAACAATGTCAAAGAAGGAGTCAGCAAAGACGAAGCTGAATCAATCAAAGCAAAATTAACAGAAGCCGGAGCCGAAGTCGAACTTAAGTAATTCGTTAACTGGCTTACAATATTTTATAGCCAATACCGTAAATGGTATTGGCTATCGCTGTCTGTGGCTGTGTGTTTTTCAGCATGGAAATTGGGCAGTCCCGATGGCAGTGCGGGTTCACTGCTGATAATCCATTTCTAATAACTAAAAGCGAGGTTATCCTTGAGTTCCAAGTACGAAACCTTACCTATAACGAACCGCATCTCTTTCGCTCGCACTAAAACAGTCCTTGATTACCCCGATTTTCTCGATATCCAAATGGAATCGTTTCGGCGTTTCACACAATGGGATATTGCTCCTGAAGATAGGGAGGAATTCGGGTTGCAGCGAATTTTTATGGAGAATTTTCCGATTCAGGATTCCAGAGAACAACATATGCTGGAGTTCCTGAGTTTCGATATTGATACACCTAAATATACGATTGAAGAGTGTCAGGAGCGCGGCCTGACATTTGCCGTTCCCTTAAAAGCACGTTTGCGCCTGTCGTCTGTTGATAGTTCCGACGAAACCTCCGAGACCATCGAGCAGGAAGTGTTCCTGGGCGATTTGCCATGGATGACAAACAGGGGAACATTTATAGTCAATGGTGCTGAGCGTGTCATCGTATCGCAGTTGCACCGGTCGCCGGGTGTATTTTTCGGACAATCTGTGCACCCGAATGGTACCCAACTGTATTCAGCACGCGTTATCCCGTTTAAAGGATCATGGATCGAATTGACCACTGATATCCGGGATGTGTTATGGGCATACATAGACAGAAAAAAGAAGATCCCTGTATCTACCCTTTTGCGTGCCCTGGGATATTCAACAGACTACGACATCCTTCGCATCTTTGACCTTTCCGAAGATGTTTCGTTTGGCAACAAGAGCGAATATAAGAAGGATCTGGTGGGGAAACGTCTGGCTACCGACATCGTTGAAATGGTCAATGAAGAAGTGGTTGACGAAGAAACCGGTGAGTTGAAGGAAGCTGTTAAGCGCCAGATCATCCTTTCAAGAGATCATGAACTTACCGAAGATGATTACGGCCTTTTGAAGGATGCCAAGGTTAAGTCCGTTCTTGTTCTTAAGATTTCTCCTGAAGACGCCGACCGGTCGGTGATCCTGAATACCCTGCGTAAGGACAGTACATATGATGATGAATCTGCACTCGCAGAGGTCTATCGTCAAATACGCGGTGGTGAAATGCCGGATCCTGATACTGCTCGTGCCGTTCTTGAACGGCTCTTTTTCTCCGATAAGAAATATGACCTGGGCGAAGTGGGCCGCTACCGTCTCAACAAACGGCTCCGTCAGGATATAGATCTTGAGACTACGGTATTGACCAAACAGGATGTTGTCAATATCACCAAAGAGGTGATTCGTCTGAAAAACCTGAAATCACAGGTTGACGACATCGACCACCTGAGTAACCGTCGTGTACGGACGGTAGGTGAACAGCTCGGTCAGCAGTTTGCGATAGGTCTGGCCCGAATGGCCCGGACGATACGCGAACGTATGAACTCACGTGATGCCGAACAGTTCACTCCACAGGATCTCGTGAATGCGCGTACGATATCAAGCGTCATCAACACGTTCTTTGGAACTAACCAGCTGTCTCAGTTCATGGACCAAACCAACCCGCTGGCCGAACTGACGCACAAGCGTCGTATGTCGGCACTCGGTCCTGGTGGTCTTACCCGCGAGCGTGCCGGTTTCGAAGTTCGCGACGTTCACTACACGCACTACGGTCGTTTATGTCCGATTGAAACGCCTGAAGGTCCGAATATCGGTCTTATTTCGTCTCTTTGTGTTCATGCCAAGATTAACGACTTCGGTTTCATCGAAACACCTTATCGCAGAGTTGATAAGGGATCTGTTTCCGATAAAGTCGAATATCTGACAGCTGAACAAGAAGACGAGACCGTTATCGCACAGGCTAATGCACCTCTTGATGATAAAGGCAAGTTCACAAATGATCTGATTTTCTCCCGTTTGCGTGATGGCAACGTGGCCTTGGCCCGTCCGGACCAAATAGAATTCATGGACATTGCGCCGAATCAGATCACATCTGTTGCCGCATCCATGATCCCGTTCATCGAGCACGATGACGCTAACCGCGCTTTGATGGGATCTAACATGCAGCGCCAGGGCGTACCGCTTGTTCGCCCGGAAGCACCACTTGTTGGTACCGGAATGGAACACCGGGCAGCGCGCGACTCCCGAGCCATCATATCCGCAGAAGGAAAAGGAACGGTTGTTTACGTCGACTCGACCGAGATTCGCATCAAGTACGACCGTGATGAACAGGAAGCACTGGCATATTTCGATGACAATATCGCAACCTATAAGCTGCGGAAGTTCGAACGTACCAACCAGGATACCACGGCTAATCAAAGGCCGTTGGTCAAAGTTGGCGATAAAGTCGATCTGCATACGCCTATCGCCGATGGATGTGCCACTGAAAACGGGGAACTGGCTTTGGGGCGTAACATTCTGGTAGCCTTCATGCCATGGCGCGGATACAACTTTGAGGATGCTATCGTCATCAGCGAGCGCGTCGTGCGTGACGACATCTACACCTCCCTGCACGTTCAGGAATTTGAAATGCAGGTTCGTGATACCAAACGCGGCGAAGAGGAACTGACCCGTGAAATACCAAATGTCAGTGAAGAAGCCACGCGCAACCTGAATGAACGCGGTATTATCCGTGTCGGTGCAAAAGTGGAACCCGGCGATATCCTGATCGGTAAAATCACTCCAAAAGGTGAGACGGATCCGACACCGGAAGAAAAACTGCTTCGTGCGATCTTTGGTGATAAAGCCGGCGATGTGAAAGACGCTTCTCTGAAGACCCCTCCGGGCGTGAGTGGTACGATAATCGGTACCAAACTGTTCAGCCGGAAACGTGAAGAACAATATTCACGCAAGGAGGAAAAGGCTCTTGTCGAACAAGAAGAAGAAAAATTCAAAAACCGCCTGTCGACTCTGAACAATGAGTGGGCCGACCGGATGGCCGAACTGCTCAAAGACAGAAAGTCACCGGGAGTTATCACCAAGTCTGATGAAGTGATCGTTCCTGAAGGCGTGAAGTACAGCAAGAAGGTTTTCGAGAATCTCGAGCCTAAACGTCTCATTATGAGATTGAAATGGACCGATGACGATCGTATCAACCAGCTCGTTCGTACCCTCTGCCTGAACTATTATCAGAAATTCCGCGACTATGAGACTGAACTCAAGCGGATGAAGTATCAGATTCAGGTTGGAGACGAGCTGCCACCGGGAATCATCCAAAAAGCTAAAGTTTATGTTGCAAAGAAACGCAAGCTTCAGGTGGGTGACAAGATGGCCGGTCGTCACGGTAACAAAGGTGTTGTTGCCAAGGTCGTTCCTATTGAAGACATGCCGTTTATGGAAGATGGAACACCGGTTGACATTGTGCTCAATCCGCTGGGCGTGCCGTCCCGTATGAACCTGGGACAAATTTACGAAACCATCCTCGGATGGGCCGGTAAGAAGCTTAACATCAAGTTTGCAACGCCAATTTTTGACGGTGCTCATTTTGACGATGTCAAGGGATGGCTTCAGGAAGCGGGCCTCCCTGATGACGGACGGGTATACCTGTATGACGGGCGAGGCGGTGAACGTTTTGCTCAAAAGACCACAGTCGGTTACATTTACATGCTCAAGCTGAACCACCTCGTGCAGGATAAGATGCACGCGCGTTCTATCGGGCCTTATTCACTTATTACGCAACAACCGTTGGGTGGTAAGGCTCAATTTGGCGGCCAGCGACTTGGAGAGATGGAAGTCTGGGCACTGTATGCTTACGGTGCGGCTAATATCCTGCAGGAAATGCTGACTGTGAAGAGCGATGACGTCAAGGGTCGTTCTAAGGTTTATGAAGCCATCGTCAAAGGTGAAAACCTGCCCGAAGGCGGAACACCCGAGTCGTTCAACGTGCTCGTTCGTGAATTGCAAGGTCTCGGCCTCGAGGTCGATCTGGGTTAATTCTTGATGGCAGGGAGAGATGATTCTCCCTGCCGTTAAACGACCGCAATAACTTTTTTTATCATAGCTTACAATCGTTCATTATGGCTAAAGAAATCAACAAGATTCGAATTTCGCTATCCTCACCCGAAGCAATTCTCTCACGGTCGCATGGCGAGGTCCTGACTCCGGAAACCATCAACTACCGGACGTTCAAGCCCGAGAAAGACGGTCTCTTTTGTGAGAAGATCTTCGGACCCGTCAAAGACTGGGAATGCCACTGCGGCAAGTATAAGCGAATTCGTTACAAGGGTATTATCTGCGACCGTTGTGGCGTGGAAGTTACCCGGAAGGCCGTTCGCCGGGAACGCATGGGGCACATCACCCTTTCCGTTCCTGTAGTTCATATTTGGTATTTCAAATCTCTTCCAAGTAAGATTGCCAACCTGATGGGTTTGTCGGCAAAGAGTTTGGAAAAGATCGTTTATTACGAAAGTTTTGTAGTAATTCAGCCCGGTCTGGCAAGAGATCTTGGTTACAAGGTTGGTGACATGCTGACCGAGGAAGAATATCACAGCATCATGGATCAGCTTCAGGATGATCAATACGAACTGGATGATGATGATCCTGATAAATTTGTTGTAAAAATGGGTGCCGAAGCTATTGAGGCACTTCTTAAAAATATCGACCTTGACAAAGATGCTTATAAATATCGGGAACTCGTGAAGAACGAGACCTCCATGATGCGTAAGAAAAAACATCTGAAACGTCTGCAGGTTATCGAATCCTTCCGTGCTGCTAAAAAGCGGGCTGAAAATCATCCGGAATGGATGGTCATGCGAGTCGTCCCGGTCATTCCGCCGGAATTACGCCCGCTGGTACCTCTGGAAGGAGGTCGCTTTGCTACATCCGATCTTAACGATCTTTATCGTCGCGTTATCATTCGTAACAACCGGCTGAAGCGGCTGATTGATATCAAGGCTCCGGATGTTATCCTGCGTAATGAAAAACGCATGTTGCAGGAAGCTGTTGATTCACTGTTCGATAACTCCCGTAAGTCAAACGCCGTACGCAGCAACAATCGCCCTCTCAAATCCCTCAGCGACATGCTGAAAGGGAAGACCGGCCGTTTCCGTCAAAACCTGCTTGGCAAGCGTGTTGACTACTCGGGTCGTTCCGTTATTGTCGTAGGACCTGAGCTGAATATGAATCAGTGCGGTTTGCCGAAAGAAATGGCCGTTGAACTCTACAAGCCATTTATCATTCGCCGGCTTATTGAGCGCGGTTATGTGAAGACGGTTAAGAGTGCCAAGAAGGTTGTTGACCGCCGTGATCAGGTGGTCTGGGACGTGCTGGAGAATGTTATTGACGGACATCCCATAATGCTCAACCGTGCTCCGACGCTGCACCGTCTGGGTATCCAGGCTTACCAGCCTGTCCTTATCGAAGAAAAGGCTATCCGTCTGCACCCGCTGTCATGTACGGCTTTTAATGCTGACTTCGACGGTGACCAGATGGCCGTCCACCTTCCATTAAGCCATGACGCCATTCTCGAGGCATCCATCCTGATGTTGGGTTCACACAACATTATGAGCCCGGCTCACGGTGGACCTATCGCCGTTCCTTCACAAGACATGGTCTTGGGTATCTATTATCTGACCAAGATGGCGAACGAACGTAAGGGCGAAGGCAAGACATTCGGTTCCTTTGACGAGGTAGTGATCGCTTATGATCAGGGTAAGGTCGATATGCACGCCAAGATCAATGTACGAATCCCTGTCGCTGGCGGCGAAGACGGAGAGAAGAAATACGAAATGATCAAGACGACTACCGGTCGTGTCCTGTTCAATAAGATCATTCCGGAAAAGATCGTGTTCAAGAATCAGACCTTCGGCAAGAAGGAGCTGCGTTCTCTTATCGCAGAAGTATTTGCTGAATGTGGAACAGCCATAACAGCCAAGTTCCTTGATGATATGAAGTCCTTTGGTTTTGAAACGGCAACACGTGGTGGCCTGTCGTTCAATCTGGAAGACATTATCATCCCTAAGGAAAAAGCCGAACTGATTGAAAGTGCTCAGGATGAAGTAGCCGATATTCAGGAACGTTATGAAAACGGCTTCATCACAGATAATGAGCGTTATAACCAGGTCATTGACAAGTGGACAAGCGTCACCAACCGCGTGGCCGAGACCCTGTTCAAAGCCCTGCAGAATGATCAGGATGGCTTTAATCCTGTTTATATGATGGCCGATTCCGGCGCCCGGGGTTCCAAAGAGCAGATTCGTCAGCTTGGCGGTATGCGTGGTCTGATGGCCAAACCGCAAAAGAGCTCAATCAACACGGGCAGTGAAGTTATCGAAACGCCAATCCTTTCCAGTTTCAAGGAAGGTCTGACCGTTCTTGAGTACTTCATCTCAACGCACGGTGCACGTAAAGGTCTGGCCGATACGGCTCTGAAGACAGCTGATGCCGGCTACCTGACACGTCGACTCGTTGACGTCTCTCAGGATGTCATCATCACTGAAGAGGATTGCGGTACCTTGCGCGGTATCCGGATGCGTGCTCTGAAGGACAACGAAGATGTCGTTGAAAGTCTGGAAGAACGTATCGTTGGTCGTGTATCGCTTCATGATGTATACGATCCGCTTACTGACGAACTCATCGTACCGGCTAATGACCTGATCGACGAGAGGATTGCCAAGAAGATCGCGGAAACGTCTATCGAAGAAGTTGAGATCCGTTCCGTGCTCACATGTGAAGCAGAACGGGGCGTTTGTGCCAAGTGTTACGGGCGCGACCTCGCACGGGGCAAGGCCGTTCAACGTGGTGAGGCAGTGGGTGTTATCGCTGCTCAATCTATCGGTGAGCCGGGAACACAGCTTACGTTGCGTACATTCCACGTTGGTGGTACAGCTTCCCGCCTGGAGCAGGAATCACAACACAAAGCAAAATTTGCCGGCAAAGTTGTATTCGATAACATGCGTGTTGTTGAGTATGATGATGGCGAAGAAATTCACAATGTGGTATTGAGCCGTGTAGGTGAAATCAAGATTGTGGACGAATCTGAAAAAGTGCTCGCCAACTACAATGCGCCATACGGTTCTGAAATCCATATTGAAGAAGGCGACATGGTTCCGAAGGGGGCGATTCTCTGTAAATGGGATCCGTACAATGCCCTTATTATCTCCGAGATGAACGGTAAGGTCGGATACAAGGATATTATCGAAAACGTCACTTACAACGAAGAGACGGATACGCAGACCGGTCACAAAGAAAAAGTGATCATCGATTCCCGTGATCGTTCGCTGGTTCCGACGTTGATTGTAAAAGGCGATGGTAACCGTGTGAAGGAACTCACGCTGCCTGTAGGGGCACACGTCGTCTGTCTGGATGGTGATCCCGTACAGGCCGGTCAGCCGCTTGCCAAGATTCCTCGTGCGTCCAGCAAATCGAAAGATATCACGGCTGGTCTGCCACGGGTAACCGAGCTGTTTGAGGCACGTCCGCCCAACGATCCGGCTGTTGTTTCTGAAATCGACGGCATCGTGAAGATGGGTTCACGGAAACGTGGTTCCCAGGAAGTAATCGTCGAAAGCAAGGACGGAACCGAAGCAAAGACATACCTTGTATCACTCTCGAAACACATTCTTGTTCAGGAAAATGACTTTGTGCAGGCCGGTCAGCCACTCTCTGATGGATCGATCATGCCGCAGGATATCCTGAGCATTCTTGGACCATTCGCGGTACAGTCGTATCTGGTGAATGAAATTCAGGAAGTGTACCGGATGCAGGGTGTGAAGATCAATGACAAGCATATTGAGGTCATCGTTCGTACCATGATGCAGAAGGTTGAAATCACCGACTCTGGTGACACCATGTACCTGGAAGGTGACAAAGTCGATCGCTTCGAGGTAAACAAGACGAATGACCAGCTCATTGGTAAATATGTGGTCACCGATCCGGGAGAAGGCGACCTGCCTGTAGGTGCAATTCTTGATCGTCGTGAGGTTCGGGACGCTAATTCACGCCTGATTCGCGACAACAAACAGGAAATGCAGGTACGCGAAGCCAAACCGGCTATCTCGAAACCAATCCTGTTGGGTATCACCCGTGCCGCTCTGTCGACGGACAGCTGGTTGTCGGCTGCTTCCTTCCAGGAAACGACCAAGGTACTTTCACAAGCCTCAATTGAAGCCCGTGAAGATTACCTGATGGGTCTGAAAGAAAATGTTGTGGTCGGACAGAAAGTGCCGGCCGGTACAGGTCTTCGCAGGTACCGGGATCTTATCGTCGGTGCCCGCACAGAAATGGAAGACGTCGAAGCTGCAAGCCGTGTCTTCGAAGCCCTCGGTGCTGAAGATCAGGACGAGCAGTAATTACAGTTATCGTTGTATGAAAGGCCCGTTAGTGATAGCGGGCCTTTTTTGTTTCGTCTGATTTTAATGTTGCTTGTAGATGAGAATATGGAACAGACGATCACCCGCCTCAGTTGATATATATGTTGGGCTGTAAATAGTTGCTAAATTTCATGAAAAAACACGTTTTGTTTTTCATGAAAAAAATGGATATAGCTATTTTATAAGTTGTTGTCAACCCAACGAATGCTACTATTTAACTAAGCACAACATTTACAAAGTGTTATATAAATACCTCGTTGCTATAACCCTCTTTTGCACATTTGTCCCATCACTCACATATGCTTGTACCCAATCAGGGGATTCCACGCGATCGTCTTTAAGTAATATCGCTCGCCCAAAAGTATATATTGATTGTAATCATTGCGACATCGGATATACCAAGAATAATATCCGGTTCATAGATTATGTTCGGGATATGTCGGATGCTGATGTAGATTTAATGATCAGACGCTTTTCTACGGCTAGCGGTGGTCATCAATACACGCTTAAGTTTCTTGGAAGAAATAGGTTTCTCGGGCAGAATGATACACTCACCTATACATCGAATAGTACAGATACCTGGGATACGGAGCGGCGGGGTTTGGTTCGGGAGATCAAATTAGGATTGATTCCCTATGTCATGAAGTCAAGGTTGGCAAAAGATTTAAAAATCAGTTA
Organism: Balneolales bacterium; assembly: GCA_035266485.1. Classification (GTDB taxonomy): domain Bacteria; phylum Bacteroidota; class Rhodothermia; order Balneolales; family DATFMH01; genus DATFNI01. The sequence continues at coordinate 8,540 of DATFNI010000261.1, read as the reverse complement.
CACAGGCAATACGCAGAGCCAGTCTCCTGCAGAGAAAAGAGACCGGTGGGACCACTGGGTATTTCGGATCGATGCCGGTGGCAATGTCAACGGGGAGAAGACGCAAAAGGGGTATTCTCTTAATGGCTCCGTGTCCGCAGAGCGTATTACTGATAAATGGAAAATTCGTTTTCATTTTCACGGGAATTATGACCACAATAAATACTTCTTCTCAGATGGAACTTCCACAACGGCATTGCAGAATGGAGAATATTATAATGGTTTGATTGCAAAGAGCCTTTCTCCGCGTTGGTCGCTGGGGCTATTTTCGAATGCGTATGGATCAACGTATGATAACATAAAAGTATCAGCCGGGGCGAGTCCCGCAATAGAGTATAATATCTTTCCTTATTCTGAGTACACCCGCCACGAACTCAGCTTCCGCTATACCATTACCCCATACTATGCAAACTATATCCACCAAACGATATATCTGAAGAATTATCAAACCCTGGTTAAAGAGCAGTTGTTCATCAATTTTAACCTTACGGAACCGTGGGGAGAGATAAACAGTAACATCCAGGGATCAAACCTGGTTAGTGACTTTACTAAAAACAGGGTCGATTTTAACACATCACTTGATATCCAGATTTTCCGCGGGCTCTCCGTTCATTTCTGGGGACACTACTCTCTCATAAATGATCAGCTATCACTTGCCAACGGGACTGCCTCAAATGAAGCTGTTTTACTGAATCTCCAACAGCAAGCTACCTCATATTCATACAGAGCTTCTGTGGGACTTCGATACACATTCGGCTCTATCTACAACAATACCGTCAATACGCGCTTTTGAGCACGAAACTTAATTCAGGAAGAATCCTTTTTACAGATGGGCGGAATATTCGGTATTGAACCGATCAGGCATCTTCTTTCTCAAGTGTTTTTTCGGCTTCCTGCTTTGTGGCACGTATCGTGTTTAGCAGTTCTTCTGCTTCAGAAATCAGATCCTCGGCTTTTCTTTGTGCCTCTTCAACGACCTGATCGCCCTTCATTTTTGCATCGGACACGATACCTTCTTTTTCCTTACGAAGCTGTTCAATAAGCCGGTTCAGATCTTCCATATAATGGCTCAACCTGTAGGAAAGACGGTCGCGTGTCGTGCTGCCTTTGTCGGGCGCATAAAGGAGTGCAAAAACAGATCCCAACAGAGCTCCGGAAAACAGTCCAAACGAAAATCCTTTAATGTACTTATTCATAATATCTCCCTTTTTCGAAGCTTTTATGCTAAATTGCTAAAAATGTGTGAATAAAAAAATTCGCTTTCTTTATAGGTTACATGAGATTCTGAACAATCGTTCAGAGATTATGAAACCTATTTAAGCATACACTGTCACTGAAAATATAGCAGTCTGACTCAAGAATGTCAGCTATGATTATCGCCAGAGTTTTTTTCGTCTTCAATATTTTGGGCGACAATCCGTCTGCGATCTTTAGAAACAAGGATGACCAGGATGGGGATCACAAACAGTGTCAGAATTGTTGAAAAGATCAAACCACCAATCACCGAACGGGCTAAGGGACTCCAGATTTCAGATCCGGATCCTATAGCAAGTGCAAGAGGGATCATAGAAAATATGGTTGTCATCGCTGTCAGGAGAATGGGACGCATCCGTCTTGAGGCTGCTTTAATGAGATTATTGAGATAGGTGTCTTCATCTTCAAACTCGCGGGTGTAGCGATGGCTATAATCCACCAGTACGATCCCGTTGTTCACAACGATTCCGATGAGAATTAAGACCCCGATATCGGCGGGAATGCTGAGACTGGTACCCGTAACGTAGAGCAGGAATAGCGATCCGAAAAAGGCAAGCGGTATGGTAAACATCACAACCAACGGATCCCGAAGGTTCTCAAACTGCGAGGCCATAATCATATAAACCAGGGCCAAAGCAAACAAAAGGGCCAGGTATAGTTGAACTACACTATTCCCAAAGTTTCTGGTGTTGCCGGAGAAATCAAAACGATATCCGTCAGGCAGGGCCACATTGTTTTTCAGATAGTGAGTAATTTTTTTCTCATAAACCTGGTAATTACCCTTCACATTGATATTGATGTCCAAAACATTTTCCCGGTCGCGCCGGGTGATTTGCGTGTAACCTTCTGTCGATTGAAAATATCCAATGGCTCTGAGTGGAACGCTTTGATTACTATCGGGTTGAGCCAGAACCAGGTTTTCAAGATCAGAAAGACTGCTCCGATCCGACTCTTGTGCACGCAGTATGATAGGGATCTGCCGGCCTTCATCACGGTAGTATCCGACTCTTACGCCGCGGGTGTCTGTCATGAAAGTCTGGGCTACATTCTGAAGGCTGGTGCCGAGCCTGTTGATTCGGCGGCGGTTGGCAATGAAATGCAACTCCGGTGTCGGATCGGATCGTCCGTTATCAACGGAAATGACGTTGGGATCTTGCATCAGGTTTTGCTGTATCTTATTTGAGATCGCCTGCAGTACGCTTATATCGGGACCAATAAGGCTCAGTTGTATGCCCGAACCGTTAAACCGGCCAAATCCCCCGCCTCCGGTCTGGATAGTAACCTTCACCCCTGGTGATGACAGCATGTGTCTGAGTCGAATTGCGACGTCGTTAGTCGATACCTTTCGCTTGTCAGCGGGAGTCAGTGTGATGCTTATTTGCCCGAGATTCGTTTCGCTGGTGAAGCCGCGTTCCCCGATTTGGGTGACCACCGTTTTGACCTGCTTGACGTTGTGTCGTATCTCATTTGTAAATTTCCGGAGAACAGCAGCCGTAGTGACCAGTTTGGTTCCGGTCGGAAGCTCGATGTTCACATCCATCTCGCCGGTATCAGTTTGTGGGAAGAATTCACCGGGGATCGTCTTGAAGAACATATAGGTCCCGACGATCAATAGTGCTACAAACAGGATTACATAATACTTATGGCCGGAAAGCCATTTGAGAGCGCGTTCATAATATACTTTTAGTTTGTCAATAAGCCGGAATGCCAGACTCTCCCGTTCAAATTCCTCGGATCGAAGTAACAAAGAGGAGAGAACGGGTATCAGGATAATTGCGGAGAAGTAGGAAATGCTGATCGCAATACAGATCGTGAGGGCCAGATCCTTGGCTATCATCCCAACGAAACCGGCTATGCCTAAAATGGGTACGAAGACACCGAGCGTGGTGAGGGTAGATCCGGTAATGGCACCGGTAACTTCCATCGTGCCGTGAAGGGTAGCCATGACCCGCGACTCCCCTTCTTCCATCTTAATTGCTATGTTTTCCGTGACGACAATGGAGTTGTCAACAAGCAGGCCTACAGCCAGTGCCAGTCCGGTGATCGAGATGATGTTAAGGGTAATATGGAAGAAGTACATCCCGGCAAATGTGCTGGTAATGGATATGGGAATACTCATTGCCACTACAAGGGCGCTGCGCCATCCTCCCATGAAAATAAAGAGGATGATAATAACTCCAGCGAGAGCCATCAACGCCGACTCGGTCAGGTTGCTGATGGAGTTCTGGATAGAAGTCCCTTCATTCTGTAGGACATTGATCGAAACATCATTTGGCAACTGTGCCTTAATTGCGGGTATGGCAGCAATAACTTTCTGAGCAACATCGAGTGTATTAGCATCCGATTGCTTTTGGATTTCCACAGATACGCTATTCTTGCCATTCACTTCAACCAGCGTGGAAAGTTGTTGAAACGTATTTTTAACGTCGGCCACATCCGCAACATGGATAGTATAACCTGACGAATCCGTTTTTATGACCGTCTGTTTAATTTGATCGATATTCTGATAGATCGACTGTGCCCGAACGCTATAAGTTTGATGAGGCGTATTGATCTGCCCGACCGGAACCTGTTGGTTATTTTGTGAAATGGCATTTTGAACCTGCGACGGCATGAGGTGATACTGTGCCAGCTTACGAAGGTTCATGTCCACATACACCGTGCGTTGAAGGCCTCCTCTTGTATCGGCAGAGGCCACGCCATCGATACGTTCGAGCTGGGGTTCGATCTTCTCGGTTGCATACCGGCGGAGCACATCAAGCCCACGGTTTTTGGCCTCCACGCTCAACCTCATAATGGGCCGCGAGTTGGGATCGAACTGAAAGAGAACGGGTTCATTGGCCTGTCGGGGAAGATTAGACCGTATCCTGTCGATTGCTTCCCGGACATTGAGTTCGACTTTCTTGACATCCACTCCGTTATTAAGGCGGAGAATGATAAAGGCTCCCCCTTTGTGTACGTGCGATTCGATCGTCTGGATGCCTTCAACCGTCGATACCGCATTTTCGATCGGTTCCACGATCAACCGCGTCATGTCGACAGGCGACACATCCGAGTAGTTGGTTGAAATGGCAATAACCGGAATATTAAACTCCGGCCTCATGGTCACCTTGAGACGGCTTAGCGAAAAGATACCGAACCCGATAATCATCAGAGTGATCATGATCACCGTTATCGGGCGCCGGAGTACGTTCTCGGTAAAACGACCTTTGGGTTCAACTTTCATTTTGCAACTTCAACTCTTCTTCCAGCGGATCAAGCTTATGAATTGGATCAAAGCCCATGCGCTCAACCATGGTGTTTATCACATTGTATATGCAGGGCACAACAAACAGCATCAACAGGGTTGACATCGTCAGCCCGCCGATTACGGTTCTTGCCATTGGACTCCAGGTCTCCGAACCGGATCCCAGTTCGATGGCTAGAGGTACCATGGACAGGATAGTGGTGCCTGCTGTCATCAAAATGGGCCGCAGTCGCCTGCTGGCACCATCAACAATAGCCTTCTGGCGTGGTACACCGCGAGCCTGTAGAATCTTGATATAATCGATCATTACGATACCGTTATTCACAACAATACCTGCCAGGAGAATAAGACCAACCATTGAAGTGACACTGATCGAAGTGTGTGTCAGCCAGAGAATGATTAGCACTCCTGACAGAGCCAGCGGGATGGTAAAGAAGATGATAAAAGGTTCGATCAGGCTTTCAAACTGCGAGGCCATCACCATATAGGTCAGCACGGCGGCGATCATGAATGCAATCATGAGGAAATTGAATGATTGTGCCTGATCCTGGGCGGTGCCGGCAATCTCATAACGATACCCGATGGGCCAGTTCATCTGTTGCAACTTCGCACGCACTTCACGGGTGGCAGTCTTTAAATCAACCCCCTGCAAGTCGGCTTTGATCTCGGTTGCCCGTTCCTGGTTGATCCGCATGATGTTGGTCGGTCCCCGGTATCGCTGGATATCGGCCAGGCTGCTCAAAGGCATCCATGTGCCGGATGCCGTCTTGATCTGAAGACGTTTAAGTGCCTGCACACTCGATTTCTCTCTGGGAGCCAGCTGAACCAACACGTTATATTGGTTGCTCTTATTCAGATACGTTGTGGCTAAATCGCCTTTGACAGCATTTCCAAGGTCCGTGGCAACATCCGAAGTGGTCAGGCCGACTCGAGAGATGCGCTCACGGTCCATCGAAACGAGTAATTCAGGCCGACCCTGATCCGCCGTACTATAGGCATTGATCACGCCCGGAACACTCTGCATGGCAGCTTTTACCTTGTCGGAGAGGATCTCTCGCTGGTGCTGATCATAGCCGTAAACATCCACTATCAGACCCGTATTGCCTTCGGGATTGAGTGGATCTTCACGGACCTCCTTAATTTGAGCTCCAGGTACAACCTCAAGTTTTTTCAACAAACTGGCGGTGATCTGGAATTGTGTACGTTTCCTTTGCTTGGAGGGCACCAGTTCAATACGCACTTTCCCTTCGTAGCCACCGGGATTATCCGCACCCTGAATACCGGTTTTGTCACCATAATCCGAAACTACAAGTCTGGCTTCAGGAACGTTTCTTTTTATGATATCTTCAACTTGTGAAAAAGTATGTTCCAATTCAAAAAGGTTCACCCCCGGCTTACGTTCGACTTGCAAAATGATCTCATTCTGATCCACCGGCGGGAAAAAGTCCCCGCCCAACTGGGTAAAAATGGGGAGGGTTAGCAGGAAGAAAACAGTGGCAGCCGTGATTGTCAGCCCGCTGTGCCCGACCGCTTTTTCAAGCCACCGGTGATAGCCTTTGTCCATCGATTCAAGCAGCCTATTGACAATGGGACCCAGTAACTTTCCAATAATCGTATACAGCCAGATGAAAGGATAAATGAGGATCAGTCCTATGAAGGCCGGCACTAGTACCAATCGCTTCCATACGCTTTCTTTACTCCATGCAAAAAGGCGCTGAAAATGATTCTTATGCTTCTCGTCGTGCCTGAATTCTTTATCCTGTGTATCTTCTGCTGCAAAAAGCTTGGAGCTCAGAACGGGTATGATACTGAGTGCCACGAATGAAGAGACAGCAAGTGCGAAAGAGATCGTAAGAGCCAGATCCCGGAAAAGGAAACCGGCAATACCCGGTACAAAAAGGATTGGGATGAACACAACCAGAGTTGTCAATGTGGAAACGACCACAGGCACAGCCACCTCTTCAGCACCGTAGACGGCCGCCTGTTTTCCCTTGTATCCATCCTCCCTGAAGTGGAAGATATTCTCAAGCACGACGACAGCATCATCCACAACCATCCCAACGGCAAGAGTCAGCCCGGATAACGAGATTACATTCAGGCTGACATTGAAGTACTGCATGATGGCGAAGGTCGCGATAATCGATATCGGAATGGAAACAGCTATGATAAACGACGAGCGGCCACTGTTTAGGAAGAACAGGAGGATCAGCACAACGAGAACAATCGCCTGGATACCTGTGCCGTAAAGGTTCGTCAACGACTCTTTGATAAAATCCGACTTGTTGAGCAGTACTTTGAGTTTGACATCCTTGGGAAGTGTTTTGCGGATTTGATCGAGGCTGTTGATCACATTATTGGATGCCGTGACCACGTTGGCGTCACTCTGCTTGTAGAGATTGATGATGACCCCCGGGGTACCCTGCACATGGACACCACCGATCGGCTGGGCGATGCCGTCTTGTACCTTCGCTATATCTTTTAAACGGACCGGCTTGCCATTCACCATCGCAATGACGGTGTTGCGGATCTGGTTCACGTTCTTAAACTCTCCGATCGTTCGCAACGAGTAAACTTTCCGCGATTCAATCAACTCGCCGGCAGGGACCTGGATGTTCTCCTGCCTCAGTTTGTTGGCAACGGTGGACAAGTCGATATTATACGAACGCATGTCCTCATTGCTGAGCCAGATGTTGATCTGCCGTTCAAGTCCGCCCGATGTCTCTGCTGAGGCGATACCGGTAAGACGCTCGAATCGTTGTTCCAGTTGTTGGGTTGATATCGTGCGCAGTTCCCTGAGACTCCTCGTCTTTGAGGTCAGGGTGAGGATAACGACCGGTTCCTGGTTGGGATCGTATTCATAGACAATAGGTTGATCCGCATCTCGTGGAAGCGTGTTCCGGACAAATTCCAGTTTCTTCCGAACATTCGACTCTGCGATATAAAGATCTGTCCCCCACTTGAAATACAATTTAACAACTGATGCCCCCTGGCTCGACAGGGAACGAACACGTTTGATTCCACTGATGCTGCCAACCTGTTCTTCGATAGGACGGGTGATGAGCGTTTCGATGTCCTCGGGTGCCACGCCCTGATAGGTCGTATAAATGGTAATCGTCGGGAAAGAAACGTCCGGATACAGGTTTAGCCTCAGGTGCATCAGGCCGTAGATTCCAAAACCGATGACAATAAGAGCCATCATCATCGTCGTAATGGGACGCTGAACCGCAAACTTAGCCAGTTTCTTCATTACTTATCACTGCGGTTTGATGTCGATGAACCATCTTCGGCGGTCGGGCCCGGTCTTGGGCTGGAATTGCCAAAATTCTCCGGATGGACAATACGTACTTTTGCACTGTCTTCCAGGCCATTTTGACCGGTAATGATCAGCTGGTCACCATCGGAAAGACCGGAGAGAACTTCGACTCTATTCCCCTCTTGTATTCCGAGTTTAACGTGTTTTCGAAGAGCAAGCGTGTCATGTCTGACGACGTACGCATTATATGTGCGATGAAGTTGTATCGTGTTGGATTCCGGATCAATAAACGTTTGTACGTTTTCAACCAGGGCATCATTCGGCACGACTACCGTATGGTGATGGGTTTCAACATTTATCACCGTTCGGCATAACAGACCGGGACTGACTTTGTTACCCGCTTTATCCAGGCTTACAACTACTTTACCCAATCCCGTGGTTGGGTCGAGCTGCGGACTTTTGCGCGTGACGATGCCTTCGGCAACCTTTTCGCTTCCTTCATTTATAAAGAAGGAGGCTTTTTGTCCCACTCTTACCTGTTGCCAATCATCACGTGGCAGATATAAATCAGATTCAAGCCCCAGCAGATTATTGATTTGATACACGGTCTCGTTCTGTGTTACCACATTGCCAACGGCAATATTTCGCTGTGTCACAACTCCGAATACCGGAGAACGGATATCGGTGTAGTCCAGATTTTGCTTGCTCTGTTCGTAAGCTGCTTGTGCTGATGCATATTGAGCTTTA
>DATFNI010000260.1:0-6559 GCA_035266485.1 Balneolales bacterium | reverse complement strand
CTGAAGGCGCCCGTCCACGCAGTTACGGGCCCTGTAGCTGCCGGGCTTATAATAAATTCCTGAATGAATAACGCCGGAATTGCGACCCGTCTGGTGAGTGGCGACTTCGTCCTCCTTCTCAAGAACCAATATTTTCCAGTCAGGTTTAGCGAGCGATAATTTATAGGCTGTCGAAAGACCGACAATTCCGGCCCCGACAATTGTTACATCATATGCCATTGTATTACAAAACTTAAAATGCCTTCAGGGACAAGCCGCTCTATTGCAAAAAAGTTAATAGCTCAGCTGAATTAGTACGAATCCGGTAATAAAATTTATATTGTTCCAAAGACCCAATCCTTTAAAAAAATCAGTGAAAGGTAATTATTTGTCATTGAAACAGCGAGTTTCCGTTATCGGGAAATTTTGCCCGATCCTATACTTTATCGTGGCTTGCTGTTTGATATTGGATACCAGCAATAGGGCTTATTCGCAGTCGGCAGCAAATAGTGAACTCAAGCAGCTTTACCAAAGTGAAGCCGTGGCAGGGAGTCAACGGTTACACCACGTAGAAGCCACCGATTATCATTATGATGCCGGGTACTACGGCCTGCATCTCACGATCTGGCCTGATTCACAGAAGATTGCCGGTTACCTGGCATTTCGTGCGACCGTTACACAGGCCACCTCGTCCATCCTGCTGGATATGGGGCAGACGATCCATATGGATTCTGTAGTCACCTCTGATGGAACTCATCTTGTGTTTCAACGAAACTCATCTGATGTCCAGCAGGTTGTAATCACATTAGATCATCAAAAAGTTACCGGTGATGGATTGGACTGGCGGCTTTACTATCACGGCAAACCTGCAGAGGCCGGGGATGGCAGCTTTTATTTTGGAGAGAACTCCGGGGAGCCGATTGTTTGGACACTGAGCGAGCCTTTTGGCGCGTCGGACTGGTTTCCCTGCAAAAACACTCCGGCAGACAAGGCCGACTCTTCAGAAGTCTTTATTACCGTCCCATCTCCGCTGAAAGTTGCTTCCAATGGCCTTCTGATATCCGTTGAAAATCTTACTAACGGATGGCTGCGCTATCACTGGAAGGAACATTATCGCATCGCACCCTATCTTATTTCACTGGCGATTGCCGATTACAATACCTTCACCGACTGGTTCCGGTATAGTCAAAATGATTCGATGCCGGTGGTCAATTATATCTATCAAACCACCGATGAAGCGTATGTGAAGCAGCAGACTAAGGATGTGATCCGTGCTCTTTCAATCTATTCAAAAGCTTATGGCCCCTATCCATTTCTGAAAGAGAAATACGGTCAGGCCGAGTTTACCTGGAATGGCGGGATGGAACACCAGACGATGACTTCGCTGGGATCCTTTTCAACATCGGTAGTAGTACACGAGCTTGCACACCAATGGTTCGGGGATGCCGTGACATGCGATACCTGGCAGGATATCTGGCTGAATGAAGGATTTGCAACGTTTTCCGAAGGGTTATACAAGGAAAAGACGGAAGGGGAAAAGAGCTACCAGGCGTGGCTGGGATCTTTGGAAAAAGTGGTGATGGAACAACCCGGAGGGTATCTCTACATCCCGGAGACTCAGCTGGCATTGAACAACCAGGCAGCATCCAATCGCATTTTTGATTCCCGCCTCTCTTACGACAAGGGGGCGGTCGTTCTTCACATGCTGCGATATGTCCTTGGCGATTCCCTCTTTTTTTCATCGTTGCGCCACTATGTGGAGGGACCATTGAGATACGGCTCGGCAACGACACAGGATTTCGAGCAGTCCGTAGAAAAAACAACAGGGCAGAATCTCTCCTGGTTCTTTAACCAGTGGGTGTACGGCCAGGGATACCCGGTTTACACAATCAACTATGGATACGCGGGGAAGCATCCGCCCTTCAAGGCCCTGGTCAGTCTGCATCAGGATAACTCCACCGGTGATTCGCTTTTTTTTCGTATGCCTGTGAAACTGCGGTTTGAGGCATCCGGTGTCGATACTACCTTTACGGTATGGAACAATAAGCAGGATCAGGATTATACGTTTGAACTGCCGTTCCTTCCCCTCGATCTTCGACTGGATCCCGATAATGATTTTCCGGATAAAGTAAAAGATTCGAATCCATTTTCAGGCGACCAACACACCGATTACCAGTTGCCCCATCATCCTTATCTCAATCCAAATTATCCCAATCCGTTTAACCCTTCGACCAATGTATCCTTTTATATGGACAGAGGCGGCCAGGTGAAAGTACGGGTTTATGATGTCACCGGCCGCTTGGTTGCCACACTGGTTAACAGCTATCTCGACGAAGGATACCACGTTGTGCGGTGGAATGCTTCCGGACTGGCGAGTGGCATGTACTTCATTCGCCTTCAGTCGCTGGGTTATATCGAAATAAAAAAAGCATTGTTGATGCGGTGATTGAACCTGTCAGGTTTGGGCGTATCATACTGGCAGGAAGTCCGGTATGCCGGTTCCAGCGGATGCACCAGTCTGTTCCGTTTTTCTGACGAAACTGTTGCCAGTCGGCTTGCCGAACCGAATCGGGGTGTACCTGAGCCAGGGTCAGAGAGACCGACACCAAAGCGGAGCCTGAGGGGCTTTTTGGGGTTATTCTTTATGTGTATACATGGCTATTCCAACTACGTTGAAATAGCCATCCAAAATATTTTGGATGGTATTTGTTTTGTAATCAAAAAAATAAAGATCAAAACCGGGCAGGTCGTGGTCTTTCTTTTTGCCGCCCAACAGTCCACAGGATGCCAGAAGTAATGCGAATAGAAACAAGAGCAGAAGCCCCGGGATGTGAGAAGGTACAGGATGAGCATCTAAAGTAGCTCCGCGAGTTATCTCTCGCTGATTAACCGATGTGTGAGACGACATACCCATTATCTCTCAATGGTTATGTTTATTGTAAAAAAAATAAACGGATGAAACTATTTTTGTCCGCGAGAATCCGCGTCATCTGTGTTGTCCGTGTTCTATTCTTTTTGCATTCGATTCTTATCTTGAACTCACGTCTTTTTAGTAAACCTGACAGGTTTTTGGGGCAGTACGGTTTTCATGTAATGGTTGAGCTCCATTCCCGAACCTGGAAGGATGGATGGAAATGCATCCACCAAATTCCCAATCGTTGTTTTGTGCGGTAGTGAAACCTGTCAGGTTTACGGACGGGTTCCTCTAAAAACTCACCTTTGCCTGAAGCAGAAAGTTCCGCGTGGCCTGCGGGTAGTAGTAGTTTTGATCCTGCGGCTTGCCGTTGCTGATGTACTCGTAGGTGTATCCGTTCGACTCGTATAACTCGTTGAAGATGTTGTTGACCAGGAGAGTCAGTTCTACATTTTTTACAGTCGGGATAAAATGAAGTCCGTACTGCAATCGCAGGTCGCTGACGAAATATGATGGGATGATCCGGCTGTTGTTCTGCGTGTTGTCCAGGTATTGCTTACTGACATAACGGGTCCGCAATTCCGCTTCAAATCCATCAATATCATAATGGAATATCGAGTGGAAGATTATATTTGGAGAGAACGCTATATCGGTGTTGTAGAATGTTTTTTCGGTCTGACCACCGGTATCGTAATTATCGATATAGTGGTGATATTTGGAGATCCGGTTCCGGCTGAAAGTTGCATTTCCGGACCACTGCAGGTGTTTTGTCAATCGTAAACCACCTTCCAGTTCGAGTCCGAGGCGATAACTGTGTCTTACATTCTGCCGGACATAAGCACCGACATCGTTGATTTGACCCGTGAGAATCAACTGGTCGATGTAGCGCATCCAGTAGCCGGTGGCACCGATATAAAAGTGTCGTGTTTCATAGCGGTAGCCCGTTTCCAGGTCGTATAGTGCTTCCGGACGCGGGCGGCTCTGCGGCGTGGAATTCACATACTCATCACGACCCGGTTCTTTATGTGCCACACCATAGGATGCGTACAGGCGGCCGTGCTTGCCGAACTGGTAATTGAGTCCCACTTTCGGGTTATAAAAGGCAAGCCCTATATGCTGCATCATCGGCACAATGGTTTCCTGCCCGTTCTTCATCACGATGCCATTGCCTAGAAAACCGTAACTCACCTTACGCAGCTGCTGATCGGTGTACAGGCTAAAATCATCTGTCAGGTTGAAGGTGTACTTCCCGTAAATGTTGAAATCCTTTTTTGTGGCATTGTTATCATAGTAGGTATGAGGGAAGTCCTCGTTCAGGAAATACTGGGCCCAAACCACCCGACCATAGTGTCCCCCGTCATATTCACTCCACGCTCCCCCGACATCCAGCGTCCAGTGGTTTTGATATTTGTAGTTGGTGGAATAAGTAAACCCGTAAAATTTGTTATTCAGCCACTTCTGACGGATCAGATCAGAATGATTCAGGGTGTCGGTGCTTACAATGACCGGTGATAGCTGATAGTCGCTTAGCATTTGGTCTTTTTTATACTCCTCGTAATAACCGGCTCCCTTGGTATAATGAATGGCCCCGTTGACAATCCAGTTATCCTGCAGTTTGTATGAATAGAGCACCTGCAGGTGGGTTTGGACGTAATTGTCGGTCTGGTTGGGATAGGTATACGGATTATAGGTCCGGTTGGTATCCATGATGGATTGCTCTACGCCATACCACGCCTGGTAGGTTTTCTCCTTACCCGAAAACAGGTTGATGCTCAACAGGCTGCGATCACCATAGTGGGAGCCGGTAAGAAAGAACGATTTCAGGTGTGAGAACGCACGATCGATGTATCCATCCGAACTGATTTTTGACAGGCGGCCGTTAAATGACCATCCATTCTTAAGCAGACCTGTACCCACCTCCAGGTTATATTTCTGGGTATTGAACGATCCGTACGAAGCCGTCAAATTGCCGTAGGCATCAGGCTGAAGTTTGGTCGTTTGAATGTTGATGCTTGCCCCGAAGTCGCCGGCACCGTTTGTCGAACTTCCAACACCGCGCTGGATCTGCAGGCTCTGGATTGACGAGGCCAGATCGGGAATATCAACCCAGTAAACAGCTTGTTCTTCAGAGTCGTTGAGCGGGATGCCGTTGATCGTCACATTGATGCGTGTCGGATCCACGCCGCGGATACGAATACCGGTATACCCAATCCCGGCTCCCGCATCAGAGGTCGTCACGACGGAGGGAGTGTAGTTGATCAGGTACGGAATATCCTGGCCGAGATTTTGTTTCTCGATCTGTTTCTGGCTGATATCGGTGTAGGTAACGGCAGATCGGCTGTCCACGCGAAGTCCCTGAATCTGTACTTCACCACTCATGATCGTCACCGGCAAGAGGTAGATCGCGAGTTTCTTGTCGTTGGAACGGTTTTTGAGATCCACCGTTTGGGTCTTGTAGCCGACGTAGGAGATGGTCAGGCTTTTAGCTCCTGAACTCGTAAGGGTAAGCTCAAAGGTTCCGTTGTTGGTCGTAGCCGTGCCATTGGTCGATCCCGTTTGTTTAATGTTGGCCCCGGGCAGCGGGTCTTTCGTTTTGGCGTCATAGACTGTCCCTGTTACCGACTGTGCAGAAAGAGATTGAACAAATAGCAGGGTAACCAGACCCGTTATCGCAACGATTGTTTTTAACATGTATTAAAGCTCCTCGTAGATTGAATTTCAAAAATTGAAATCCAGGAGGTGCCGCGAGAAAAGAGAGGTGAGGAAGTCCGCCGCAGCGAATCCCGGGTTTCCCTTCGCCAGCATTACCTGGATCAGGTTCCTGGGGTATACTCTCAGTCTCATCCTTAAATATGGGGACGAGACACCCCCAACCATGGTTCCTCCAAAATTACGGCTTCTGCGCCCTCAATTCAAGCGTTAGCCGGTGATATGGAAATAAAAAGGATGCTTTTACAGTGTGGGCATCCTTTGGGTGGTTTGTAAGACCGAATCCGGGGGTGTAAATTAGTCAATCCCATGAAGTCGGTCTGCTGGATTAAGCTCTTCTGACGTTGATGGTCAGGGCCTTGGCTGGGTTTTTCCGGGTCATGGTATCAACCTCATCCATACTGAATCCGGCGGCAAAGAGCATGGGTATGAAATCCTCGATCAAGGTGTCGTACGGGCGCTTATCATCAGGTGTGAGCGGATAGGAATCTCCATCATGTGATAAAAGGACCCTGTTCAGATAGCCGTGTTCCTTAAACAGCTTGACCAGTTTGAAATGATTTAAAAGAGTATTGGATCCGACATACGTTTTCTTCTCAGGATCGTAGTGCATAATGCCCAAGCCGTCAAAAGATATCCAGGCCCCTCTGCCGGCGGCATCAAGCAGCATGCCGGTATCTGTGGCATCCTGGGCGTGAATCCATATCCAGGCATCCGTACCCACCCCATACGCCTTTAAAATGGATAGTTGCTCTTTTGCAGCTTCGATGTTGCCGCCAGTGTGGACGGCGATAGTGAGGCCTGTATGCAAGTGGGTTATGCATGCTGATTTGACAAGCTTTCGATCAATATCAGAAAGCGGACCTTCATCCACAGCCGTTTTAATATAGCCGGGTTTTATATGAGTTTGGTCGATGCCATCTTCATATTCGTGAATCCAGATTTGGGCAATCTGTT
>DATFNI010000259.1:0-7246 GCA_035266485.1 Balneolales bacterium | reverse complement strand
GACCATCTCAGGATATGAAACCCAATATGGAGCCGGGATGACCACCTCATCACCCTCATCGATTAAGGCAAGACATGAGAAACCCACGGACTGTTTTGCACCGTTACTTACAACAATTTGCGAGGGCTTATAGTCAAGCCCGTTATCCCGTTTGAGTTTATCGACAATTGCCTGGCGCAGTTCCGGCGTGCCGGGATTAGCAGTGTAACCGTGGAATCCGGCATCAATGGCCTCAATAGCCGCATCGCAAATATAGCGCGGGGTAAGAAAATCAGGCTCGCCGGCACTCAGCGAAATGACTGGTTTTCCGGCACGCTGCAATTCCTTGGCACGGCCGGTGATTTTCAAAGTTTCGGACGGAGCAATCTGTGAAGCACGTTTTGATATCATAGGTATAGACTGATTTGGTCGATTGGTTTGGGATTTCGATTCTTCGTTACGCAAGTTAATCGTTTCGTTGCTGGAATTTATTGCGAAGGGCTTCGGCAACATTCCCGGGAACAAAATGTTCCACATGACCACCCCAATAAGCTACTTCTTTTACAAGGGAAGCTGAGACAAAAGTCAGCTCTTCGCTCGGCATCAGGAAAATCGTGTCCACTTCAGGAGACAAGCGGCGGTTCATCAACGCCATTCGAAATTCATATTCAAAATCGGAAATTTGCCGCACACCGCGAATTAAAGTATGTACATTTTGTTCCTGGGCGAAATTCACGAGCAATCCTGTAAACCTTTTAATTTCCACCTGATCGGCCCATGTCTTATCACGGATGCATTCATTGATGAGCTGTACTCGTTCATCGGCGGAAAACACACATTCTTTTTGCGTATTGTCGGCTACTGTCACAATCACATTTTGAAACATGTGCGTGGCACGTTCCAGTATATCAAGGTGGCCATAGGTGATGGGATCAAAAGATCCCGGATAGATAGCAGCCCTTTTCATAATGAATCCTCCATTTCTTCTGTGTCTGGATCGAAAACCTGAAATGAGAGAAAGATAGTCACAACCGTGCGTCCATACGGCTTGGAAAATGCACAATGCGAATGATCGGTAAAGTCGTGCCGGCGATCGTGCTCCAACACGAACCAGCCGTCATCCGACAACCAGCCGTCATTGATGATCCTGTCTACAAGTTCCGGCATCTCTGGATAATCATAGGGTGGATCCGCAAAAACCAGATCGTAGGAACGCGGGGTACCCTGAATAAACCGCTGTACGTCACTGAGAATACAGTGGACCCGGGAGCTTACACCAAACTGATCAGCATTCTTTTGAATCAGGGTTATTGCAGATCGGCTGCTGTCAACAAATTCTATCGAGCTGGCTCCTCTCGATAGAGCCTCAAACCCCAGATTCCCGGTTCCCGCAAACAAGTCAAGCACGCGTATTCCTTCCAACTCCCTGCGAGCCGAAATGACACCGAACATCCCTTCTTTGGTTCGGTCGCTGGTTGGACGTATATCAAACTCCTTATTGGGTAAAGACAATCGACGTCCTTTTAGTGTACCGGTGATAATGCGCATGGCATGATTGAATATTTAAAGTAAATTCATTCTGAAAGGTTTAAGGGAGTTGGTCATTCAGTTGTCATTGCCATTTAGCAGGATTCACTACAATCGAATAACTATTAAGTGACTACCGTATGACTCCGCCGTGGCGGAGAATGGCTTCTTCATACATCCAGAGCCAGCATAATGGCGGGGAAAGCAGATTCCAGGCTAAATCCATACGTAGTTTCGTCAGCCGTAACATTCATCGTATCCAACGAATTCAGTTTCCTTATTCGTGCCGTTGGATCCCACAACGATGAAAGTTCATTGATCACGCGAGTGGTCCCCATCCCGTAAATCAGAACCTCGTCATAAAGACCTTCCATCCATTTGAGATTTTGTGCAAAATAAGTCCACAAATAGGGAAGGTCTCCAAAATCATCAAATCGGATGTAGGTTGCCCCCCGTAGTTTTCCCAACATGTACGCATATACAGAAAGCACCCCCCTGTAACAGGCTACGACCAAAAATGATCCCCGTGCATCCGTATGCTTCAACCACCGGGAACCGATCTCAAATTCACTGCACAGTTCGACCGACACACCAAGTTCACCCAATTGTTGATAGCTTTGTGTGAAATCGTGCCTGCGAATCGCCAGAAACCGGAACTCCTGGTTGCTGAGTTCAAACCATGATGGCTCCAGTCTCTTTCGGTCGATACCCTTCATGATGATACTCAAGTGTGCTTCCCGCTCATCAGCTTTCTCATATACCAGTCGTGGTACGCTGGTCCAACACTCGTCTTCGGTAAAAGTGACGACCTTAATTTGCTTATAACCGTGAGATTCCTTGAGCCGTCTCAGAACGTCGCAGATACCCCTGAAATGATCCGATCCCTGATTCCGAAAGGCATTTGTTACGTCGAAATTAAAATCGTACGACCCGATATGCTCAAGGGCATGTTTGGATGGAACCTGCCCAAGAGCATAAAAAAGCTGCCGGTCAGAGAAACAGATGCCAAGTTGCGGTATGGCTCCCGGCATTGCAGATTATTCCCAACTTGCCGCGTTAAGCTGAGTGGTTGTAGTCAGCGAACCTATACGATTAGTCGAGTCCGCCGGATCTACCAAAAGATACAATTGCGGACGTATGGTGTCATTACGAGCATATTTAAACTCTTGATGCGGCGGGTTAGGATCGTATATCAGCGAATCAGGATTATAGTTTCCTACCTTTTCCTTGAACATGGATCCATCAGCAGCAACCATAGCCGAATCAGTTTTCAGAAAGACTACAAGGCTGTCCAGGGTGGGAGGAAAGTGATTGTGCTTGTTCTTATACTTAATCAGAACGTCGCGGATATTCGACATCCGGGTACGAACACGCTGAGTAATGTGTTGTTTTTCCAATACTTTTTCATACGGATCATGAATGGAGCGATATAACCAATAACTCAACCCGATGATGATGACGATCAAAACAGCACTTATAAGATTATTCCGAGTCTGTATGTCCATGTTGGTTAGTGTAAACGGTTTAAGAAACGCTTTTCGATTTGAGTAACGAAAATACACGGGTGGTGCAAGATATGCAACAAAGGAACTTGCCCAATACCTCGAATTATTTGCGACAATATAATAATAGCCGCAGAATTTGAATGATGATCATTTGAAAAATCAGTCACACACACTGTATAAAAACGTAAAAAAATATTAAACGAACCAAAATAAATATTTTTCAGGAAAGATTTTGCCTTATATGATAGGTCTTTTCTATGATACCGGCCAATGTATCTTCAAGTATGGATTCACCCAATCGGCATGAAATCCAATTTTCCCCTTTCTCCACCGGCTTTCCCAATAACGTAATTCCATTTCCTGCTCTGTTACCTGATGCTGGACAAAACCCCTGGTTTTGCAAAGCCTTCTTCTATAGACTACGGGAATTATCTGCAAAAACGCAACTGAAAGAAGAAGATTTACGAGAGTGTTTTTTTTATAATGCTTCTGGATATCTCAGAGCAGAAGTGTAACGCCCGAATTCGTTTTACGCAACAATTTGTCATTTACTGGAGGAGAATTGGCACCGTATTGTTTTTTAGTCAATCCCGCAGCCGACAAGGCTCATAACAGAAGTATTCTTCTTCAAATCGAGGAATTCATACGGGCCCGCAATGATGACTCTGTCCTTATAACAACAGAATCTGCCCGTTCACTGCGGCGCGAAGCTGCCGAAGCCGCACGTCGCTTCCCGATCCTGGTTGCCTGCGGTGGCGACGGGACCATCCGGGAGGTCGCCTCCGGACTCCTCGGCAGCAGGACCACGATGGGCATCCTGCCCCTTGGAAACGGGAATGACCTTGCAAAAACGCTCAATATACCCACCAACACAGAAGACGCACTTAACCTGCTGGAAAGTGGACAGCCAACAAGAATTGACGTTGGTATGATGAACGGCGCTATCTTTGTCAATACCATGGGTATAGGCTTTGACGGACTGGCTAATATTTACGCGCAAAAGTATACTTTCTTGCAAGGCAGATTCCGCTATAAACTGGCAGCCCTGCGCGCCATTGCCGGATACAAGGCGCAAAAAATTGAGATTATTGCCGACGGCAGGTCCCTGAATGATCGATACTTTATGGTGGCCCTGGCCAATGGAAAGGTGGAGGGCGGTGATTTTTGGGTGGCACCTAAAGCTAGGATAACAGACGGGTTCCTTGATTTGGTCCTCATTCGTGACCTCCCATTGTGGCGCATCCCCGGTTACATGCAGCGATTAACCAGGCCTGATTATCCTGACATACCCTATCTGAGTGTCCAACGGGTTCGAAACGTACAAATCCGGTTAAGCCAACGCCTGCCCATTCACATGGATGGAGAAATTGTTCATGAGGAGGAATTGAATCTCGATATCCATATCCAGCCGGCTGCCGTGGAAGTTATTTGCGGATTAAACATAAAATGATTTGCCGTTCACTCACAATATTCTGTTAATATGATTACAAATACTATTTAAAAATGGAGGACAAACGATGGGGTTTCATGAACAACTCGTTGTTATCGAAAGGGTACTCCTGGCCATCCTGCTGGGTGGACTTATTGGACTAGAGCGGGAATGGGCCGACAAACCGGCCGGGCTTCGAACGCACATGCTGATCTGCGGTTCCGCTGCACTGCTGATCGGACTTGGTGACTTCGTCGTATTCAGGCTCACCACCACTGCCGTGGCTGAACATGTGCGCGCTGATCCCATTCGCATTATCGAGGCCATTATCACCGGGATCAGTTTTCTTGGGGCCGGAACTATTTTCGTTCGCGGCAGAGAAGAACGCCTTGAGGGGCTTACAACAGCAGCATCCATATTATTTACGGCAGGCATCGGGATGAGTGTTGGTATTGGCAAGCTTTACCTGGCAATAGCACTGACACTGATTGTTCTGGCTATCCTGGTAGTGGTTGCCCGTGTTGAGCGACTTTTTAATCCCGCCCGGCACCGGCACGATAAACCAGACTAGTAGGTTCATTTAATAGATTGGTCGGGTTGCGTTTATATTGATGAACCAGATCGATCAAACCAATAAAACTGGCTTTTTATTCCAAGCTCTCCCCGTATGAGTAAAACTTTGATGCTGATGCGCCATGCCAAATCAACGCATGATGATCCTGCGCTTCACGACGTCGATCGCCCGCTTAACAAAAAAGGCTTTCAGGATTCCCGTTTGATGGGAAAATTTTTGAAAAGATCGATCGGTCAGCCCGATCTGATAGTTAGTTCACCGGCAGTCCGTGCCAAAGAGACCACGGATGGGCTCATCGAGGCTGCTGAAATTAACGGGCCTTACAAAGTTGATGATCAACTCTATGCTACGGGACCTGACACCTATCTTTCTGTTATTCAGGAACTGCCGCAAACAGCTGACAAAGTCCTCATCGTAGGCCATAATCCCGTGTTGGAGGAGACGATTGCCCTCCTGTGTATGGGAAACCCGGAGACATCAATTGTACGCATGTCAACCGCTGCCGTTGTATGTTTGGAGGCCGAGGCTGACGATTGGCGGATATCCGGACCGGGATCATTTCTCTTATCCTGGATGATGATACCGAAGCTGCTGAAAAAGCTGGTGTGAAGTTGATTACTATGGGATCGATATTATAGAAGGCTTTGCAAAACCGTTCTTATAGTTGTAATTGATGAAGATTTTGATTAACTCGGTAGTATATTAAATAAGTAGCGAGTTAACCGGAGTTAAAAGTTGTTATGAGGCGCGGAGTTGCGGGCATTGTCTTATGTCGTTGATTGGCGGTCCGATTCAGTTTCATTTATGGAGGTTCTGATATCCCCTTTTATATCTGACAAAAAGAAAAATGTCATTCGGTTCTGCCGGCTTCGTATCAATCTGTCATGAGAGTCAAACTGATTTTAGGAATTACAGACACAAGCCGGAACCTTCCGATTAACTATCAGTACGAGTTTTCGGCATGGATTTATAAGACGCTGCATTACGGGGATCCGACGTTTGCCAGGTGGCTGCATGATCATGGTTATACGGAGGGAAAACGATCATTTAAACTCTTTTCATTCTCCAACCTGGATGTGGACCGTTTTAAGATTAATGGCGACCGGTTCCAAATAGTCTCCGATGAAGCCCGCCTCATTCTGACGTTCCATATTGACGAAGCTATTCAACACTTCGTTACCGGCCTGTTCCGGCACAATGCGTTTACGATCGGTGACCGGAAAAGCCAGGTCGATTTTGAGGTGAAGAGTGTTGAAATGTTACATCCACCTGAATTTACGGATACCATGCGGTTTCGCACCCTCTCTCCGGTGTGCATCAGCCGGCCCGTGGAAAACAACGGCAAACTGACGGCTGAATACCTCGCACCCGGCCACCCGGAATATAGTCGGCGCTTTTTTGAGAATCTGTTGACGCGGTATCGCAGCAGCCAGCAGCAGTACCAACAACTTTCCAAAAGTTTTGAACTTTTGGAAAGTTCAGACAACCCCAAATCCCGGCTCATAAAAATAAAAGCCGACACACCGCAAGAGACCCGCGTCCGGGGATACCTCTATGATTTCGAATGTTCGGCGCCGGCGGAGTTACTTCGTTTTGGCTATGAGGCAGGATTCGGTGAGAAGAACAGCCTGGGGTTTGGGTGCGTGGAGGTAATAAAACTTTTGGAAAGTTCTAAACTTTCCAAAAGTTAAAAAAAGGAAAGAGTAATGATAAAAGAACCTTTCGAAGAACGAAGCGTCTATCACATCTACAACCGGGCTAACGGTGAGGCCAACGTATTCCGGGAAAGTAAAAACTACGACTTCTTTTTACAGAAATATTATAAATATGTGCAACCCGTGGCAGAAACATATGCTTTCTGCCTGATGCCCAATCACTTCCATATGATGATACGGGTGCGCGGTGTAGAAGAACTGGATGCGAAAACATTCCGAAAGTTTAGAACTTTTGGAATGTTGGGGAAAGTCGTTAGCCGTCAGTTCGCCAGCCTGTTCAGTTCGTATACACAAGCCTATAACAAGTTATATGGACGAACCGGCAGCCTTTTCCAGCCTAATATGAAACGCAAGAAAGTAACCGATGAGAGCTACTTCACACAATTGATCTTATATATCCACAACAATCCGGTCAAACACGGTTTTGTAAGAGATCTGTACGACTGGCCATACAGCTCGGTGCACTGGTTTACCAATGGCCGACAACAACGACGACAACATTCCAAAAGTTTAGAAC
>DATFNI010000258.1:0-4216 GCA_035266485.1 Balneolales bacterium | reverse complement strand
CATGGCGGCCCCTCGAGGCAGATGTTACTCGGTTGGCATTATATGCATTATTACGCGAATGCGTATGCCATGAATCAATATTTGGTAAGTAAAGGATTCATCGTTTTGTCTGTCAACTATCGTTTGGGAATTGGATATGGCTATGATTTTCACCATCCAGGCGACTGGGGACCCACTGGAGCATCCGAGTACAGGGATATCCTGGCGGCAGCGCATTACCTTCAGAAAAGGGACGATGTCAACAAGAACAAGATCGGTATTTGGGGCGGCTCATACGGGGGATATCTGACGGCTCTTGCCCTGGCCCGAAATTCGGACATCTTCAAAGCCGGAGTGGACATGCATGGCGTTCACGACTGGTCAACGATTGTGGGTAATATGCCTGAAATAAAGGATGATAATGGGTACGAACAGCTCGACAAAGCAGATATCTTAAAGGAAGCCTGGGAGTCATCGCCGGATGCTTATGTGGACAAATGGCGTTCACCGGTGTTATTAATCCAGGGAGACGATGACCGGAATGTGCACTTTCACCAGATGGTGGATCTTGTCCAGCGATTAAAGCAGCAAAAGGTGCCGATGGAGACGCTTGTCCTGCCTAACGAAATCCATGAGTTCCTGCGGTATGAGAGCTGGATCAAAGTCTACAACGCGGCAGCAACCTTTTTTAATAAACATCTGAAACAGTGATAATCGCCTATTTAAGGCGAGTTCGAGATGAAAAAAGACTCAAAGAACAGAACACGGACTAAACGGATGACGTAGATTTACGCGGACCAAAATTAAAAATAGCTTCCTCCATGCATTAGCCTATGAGAAAACTAATGCCTGGAACAAGTTATCTTAATTTTATCAGGCCAATCGTATTTCTTCGAGATTTTACCACCAATTTCCCCCTTAGAAAAGAGGGTGGTGGGGATTGACAAGCCGGGTTTTCATAAATCTAAGCTGAATTATTTAACCTCTCATTTTTAAACATATGTTTTTCTCTTAGCCTCACATATGGAGCGGGGTTGGGCGGAGGTATAATGACTAGCTGTCATTTCCTCCGAATGGACAGTTTCTTGTAACCTGTTGCAGGATCATCTGTTCCTACGAAGATCAACTCATTAAGGACGCCGACGACTATCTCGGCGGTCGTAAAAACCAGGCTCCCTTCCATGAGGTGTAAGCCGATGGTTTTTCCGTCACTATCCGAGATAGCGATATGAAGATGCGATCCGTTTTGTGAAATTGTTCCGGTCAGCGATACAATTTCGAAGGGGCCATTGAATTTCGTACTGAAATCCCGGTTGGCTAATCTGAACGAACCTTTTTCAGGCTGCCCACACAAGTGGCGACAATGGCGGCGTCTATGTGATTGCCGTTTGCAAAGGCTTGCAGCAACCCTCTCAGATCGTCACCAGGACCAGTCTGTAGGTTGTCGCGTTATCAGATGAATGATGGATTTTCATACAATCTATCCCGTTTATGCAAAGTTTTACAAAGAGATAACAAAAATATCAGGGAAATTACACTCTGTGCACTTTCCATTTTCCCCGTTTTGTTTACTTTGTCAGACCAGATTGTATTTGAAATAGGGATGTAACAATATCCCAATCCAGAAGACATTTGTATGAGTACCAGGGATGATTTGCTGATTTCACTCTGCATGATTGTGAAAAACGAGGAGGCCATGTTGCCTGCATGCCTGGAAAGTGTACGGTCCGTTGTTGACGAGATGATTATGGTCGATACCGGATCGACCGATTCCTCAGCGGAGATTGCGCGGGCTTTCGGCGTGAATGTGATAGATCATACCTGGAATCATAATTTTGCTGAGGCCAGGAACGACGGACTAAAAAGAGCAAAAGGAAAGTGGATACTCGTTTTGGACGCCGATGAAGTACTGACTGAGCAGTCGGGGAAAAAATTGAGGGAGACTGTAACAAATACAAAAGCGGATGCCCTGACCCTCATCATCCGCAATCCGACTCCCAAAGGAGAACTTCAGACCTATTCTGATTTTACGCTCACGCGCCTATTTCGAAATAACGATCAATATCGCTACGAGCGGATGATCCATGAACAGATACGGCCATCGATCGAAAAAACATGCGGGGTGATTGAGAATTCGGATCTGGTCATTTTTCATAAGGGATATAGTGGTGGAACAGTACAAGGCAATGATTCCCGTGTCAGGAGAAACCTGCAACTGCTCGAAAAGTCGGTAAAAGAATACCCGGATGATCCGTACTTGTTGTATCAACTAGGGGCAACCTATAAACAGATGGGAGAAGAGCAAAAGGCCATAGAAATTCTTAGAAAAGCAGAACTGGTGGATGATGGTCGTATTCTTCTTACCGAAACCAGGGCCCTCCTGTACATGAAGCTGTCTCAATTGGCGTTGGCCGGGGACGAGTACGGTAATGCTGTTCGTTATGCGAAAAAATGCCTTGCCATAGAGCCCAATAACCTGATCGGTTTATATGTGATTGGAGTTGCATTGCTTTATCAGCACAAGATCAAAGAAGCCGGTGCATACCTGTTGCAGGCGCGGAGCCATCCGCAACTGCGTATGGAGGAAACGGAACAGCTCGATCAGTTGATTACATTTTGTGGTCACCGGTAATTTTGTCGGCTGCGATCATTATAAACTTATTTTGTCGCGTTTCGTAACATAGAACGTGCAGATCGGTACCTGGTAGTTTTACATTATATCATAAGGGGGAACTCGTTGCGTGATGTTCTGATTGAGGCTTCAATGTTTTAACCCGGATTATTCACGGTAAGCTGTATAATTACTAATTATCATAATAATTTTATTATACTTGGAATTTCAAGCAGGATCCTCATTTTTAGCGATATGGAAATCGGGCTGCGAAATTTATCCCGAAGACGTTCGGGATGCGTTGCCCCGAAAATGGCTTATTAAGGTCCCGAAAGCGTTCGGGACGATTTCGGGTGCCATTTTCGTGACGCCTTGCCCTCCACTAAATTTCTTGGTGAATAATCCGGGTTAAAGAGAATGGAGTACAAGCTATACCAACCCAATCCGAAGCTCTCATCCCTGGTGGATTATTATTACCATTCGTCAGGGACGTTTGATGGTGTGGAGCGAACGATTCTGCCCGACGGGAGGGTGGATCTTGTGTTTGTGTTATCAGCCGGGATACAGTTGAAAGATCGGTGGGATGATTTTTGCACGGTGCCTGGTGGGGTGTTGCAGGCACGGAAAAAGGAAGTATACTCAGTGGTCTACAAGGGGAAAGTTGAACTCGTGGGAATTCGTTTTCGACCGAGGGGGTGTCGTGTTTTACTTGGGATACCCATGGCCGAACTGCCCGAGCAACCGGTACCGATGGCTGATGTTTTTAACGCAGAGGCCAAAGAACTGGAGGGATCCTTATTTGAGATTCCAAGACCCGAAGATAAAATCAAACGTATCGAACAGTGGCTGATTCAACAGTATTGCAAAAATGATCTGAGACATCAGTGGGAATGGGATTGGCTCGATAAACTGATGCAATCATCAGGTTCGGTGCCATTGCGGTCGCTGTTATCTGAATCGGATGCCAGCTACAAGAGGGTACAACGCTTCTTCAGGGATCAGCTGGGCATTACTCCCAAAAGCCTGGCCAGGATGTTGCGAATGGATGCCATTCACCAGCAATTGCGTATGAACGATCAGGAGAAGGTTGACTGGATGTCGCTCGTTGTGAAATACGGGTTTTATGACCAGTCTCATTTAGTCCATGAGTTTCAGCAGCTTACCGGCCATTCTCCGGAACAATTCGTAGCAAAGCTGCCACAGTTTATCTGATCTGTCTGCCTCGGTTTTGTCCATTTTTTACAATGGAAAATGAGAGGGTTCCCCGATTTTAGTACTAAATCGAGGATATACAAGATGCGACATGCTTTCATAATATTAATACTTAGTCTTATTGGCTTTGAGCCAGTTTTAGGGCAAAAATTCACCCAAACCGTCCGTGGTATTGTCATGGATGCTGAAACGCATGCAACGCTGCCCGGCGCCCACGTAATCATTCAGCCGAGTGATCCGGTGCTTGGAGCGATAACGGATAAAGGCGGTGCCTTTACAATCAGAAATGTCCCGCTGGGAAGGTACCAGGTAAACGCCAGCTTCCTGGGTTATCAAACTAATGTGGCTCCCGGCGTACTTGTCGGATCGGGTAAGGAAGTGTACCTGGTTATTGAACTGCGGGAAATCGTATAC
>DATFNI010000257.1:0-3065 GCA_035266485.1 Balneolales bacterium | reverse complement strand
GAAGTAGCAGATCAGTAGTCCGGACCCCGGTTTTCTTTTTCCTTTTTAAACTGGAGCATAACCTCTGCATTTCTCTTTGATTGTTCCAGACGAATCTTTCTTCTCAGCTCGGCCTCTTCAAACCGGCGCTTTTCAAATTCTGTTTCCGGCACAATAGCAGGGACGGGTACGGGTTTTCCATCGGCATCGACGGCCACAAAGGTATAAAATGAAGTTGTACATAAACGCCGGCTACCCGTCCGCAGGTTTTCGGCCCACACCTGCATGGCAATTTCCATCGAAGAATGGAATGTGCGGGTGACCTCCCCTTCAATTACGGCAACCTCACCCAATTTTACGCTATTTAGAAATTCCACACTGTCCACAGCAACGGTCACGACATTTCGGTTGCAATGACGCTGAGCAGATATTGCAGAACAGATATCCATCCACTGCAGAAGTCTGCCCCCCATCAGGTTGCCGAGCGGATTCGTATCATTCGGCATAACCAATTCATTCATTCGCACACGAGAGGCGGTAACGGTATGCTGGTCGTTAGTGCTGCGTGATGATCGGGATTCGTTATAACGTTCTGCCATTATTATGAAATTAGGATAAGTTGCGATATTTGTCACTGAAAATAAGCATAAGATGTTGAATCATTCGAATTTTGTTTTTTGGGGAGCAGCTTCCCTGGAGAGTCGATGAATGGAGCTGAAGCTCTACTTACTTTAGCCTTCATTCCGTCAGCTAAAGCAGACGGCAATGGATCAGTCAACTGAAGAGTATGGATTACACTGCAGCGCCGTTGAACATAGGCCGGTCTACCAGACCGACAAGCTCCAACCATGCAGGACCGACTGGTGTCTGTCCACGCCAAACACAAGCCAGATTCTACAAATTAATTGCATCCATTTGTAAGGGATATTTAAGGAATGAAATGCGCTCTTGCTTCGATTCATATTATATTCAAATAGTTTCCGTTACTTATGCGGTAATTTCTATGACATTCAGATAGATCATCAGGTATGGCAAACTCACCCAGTAACATTACATCCCGTCCCCTGCAGTGGAAGGATTACGAACAAATGATTGCGCTTCAGGAAAAGTGTTTTCCCGGAATGAAAGTGTGGACGCGCGCCCAGTTCCGATCACAACTGAACCGCTTTGCAGAAGGACAACTCGCCATATTTTATGGTGATGAACTCATTGGCTCATCCAGCAGCCTGATTGTCGATATCGATGAGTATGCAGAAGATCATACCTGGGAGGAAGTCACGGACAATGGCTATATCCGGAATCACGACCCCGAGGCGGATACCCTGTATGGTATTGAAGTAATGGTCGACCCTGAATTCCGAAACATGAAAATTGGCCGGCGCCTGTATGCCCTTCGAAAGGAGCTATGCGTTCGTTTAAACTTGCGGCGCATCCTGGTTGGCGGGCGTCTTCCTGGTTACAGTAAATATAAAAATGAATATAGTATCACTGGGTACGTCGAGGCGGTTACCGATAAAAAATTACATGATCCGATTCTGACCTTCCAGCTAAAGAATGGTTTTGTAATCAAACGGATCATCAAGAATTATCTGAGAGAGGACGAAGAATCCTGCGGTTATGCCTGCCTTTTGGAATGGGTGAACCTGGAGTATCGCCAGAAAGTACCGCGGCGCACCATAACCTCTCAGCCGGCACGCATATGCTGTGTGCAGTACCAGATGCGAAAGATCGCCAGCTTCGATGATTTTGCGCAGCAGGTGGAATATTTTGTTGATGTCGCCTCTGATTATAAATCGGATTTCGTGCTGTTCCCGGAGTTGCTGACCACCCAGCTGCTGAGCTACCAGTCTGAAAAACGCCCGGGGCTTGCAGCACGTGAACTGGCCCGCCTGACGGATAAGTACATCGAACTGTTCAACGATCTGGCTGTTCGATACTATGTGAACATCATCGGCGGTTCTCATTTTTCCGAAGAAAATGATAAGGTTTACAACATCTCTTACCTGTTCCGGCGTGACGGGAGCATCGAACGCCAGTATAAGCTCCACATCACGCCAAGCGAACGGCGCTGGTGGGGCATTCAGCCGGGCAACAAATTACAAGTCTTTGATACGGACCGGGGGCGCATTGCCATCCTGATCTGTTATGATGCCGAGTTCCCGGAACTTTCGCGCCTGGCGGTTGCTAAAGGGGCACAGATCATCTTTATGCCTTACTGCACCGATGAGCGACACGGCTTTACCCGGTTACGTATTTGTGCCCAGGCCAGGGCCATCGAGAACCAGGTTTATACAGCGATCGCCGGTACCGTGGGAAATATTCCATCCGTGGAAAACATGGATATTCAGTATGCTCAGTCTGCCATATTCACGCCTTCTGATTTCTATTTCGCACGGGATGGTGTTGCATCAATTTCGGAGACAAACACGGAGATGGTAGTTATTGCCGATGTGGACCTTGAGCTGCTTAGGCGTGTTCGCTATAACGGAACCGTAACCCATTTGAAAGACCGCCGCACCGATCTTTACAGCATCCGGTTTCTTCACGAAGATGAGAACAATGTGGTTCCTTCGTTCAAGTCCGACCTCATGCACCAGGATGAGTAAGCACTAAAGAACATATTCATGGATACTCGTGCAAAAATGGAATCTGTGGTTGACAGTGGCGATCAATCTTCTTCGCCTGTTGAGGTACAAAAGTTTGATCCGGCTCCATTTTGTCAGAATGGCCACCTGCAGACTGTGGCATCTTCCCTCTTGAAAAAAGCAACTGTACCCGCAGTCAGGGAACGCAAAATAGACACACCAGACGGAGATTTCCTTGAGTGGGACTGGCTTGATGCAGGAGCCGGAACCCCTATCGTGGTCCTTTTGCATGGATTGGAAGGATCAAGTAAACGCTATTATGTTGTTGAAGCGATTAAGAAACTGGTACAAAACAGGTTTTCAACAGCAGCCCTCAACTTCCGCAGCTGTGGACCGCACATGAATAAAACCGCCCGCTTTTACCATTCCGGAGAAACAGGCGACATTCGGTTTTTTGTTTCCTACTTGCAGGGACAATACCCGGACCGGTTGATCTTTGCC
>DATFNI010000256.1:0-30199 GCA_035266485.1 Balneolales bacterium | reverse complement strand
ACGATGGCGGCCGTTATCGGAATGGATGACAACCAGGTGGAAAATATCTGCGCACAAGCTGCGTCCGACTCTGGAGAAGTGGTGGTACCGGCTAACTACAATTGTCCCGGACAACTTGTCGTGTCAGGATCAGAGGACGGGGTAGATAAGGCTCTTGAGTTGCTAAAAGAAGCGGGATGCCGGTTGGCTAAGAAGCTGCCTGTGAGCGGAGCTTTTCACTCTCCATTGATGAAACCTGCTTTTGAAGGACTTCGCAGCAACCTCGTGAATCTCGATATTCAGAAGCCGATTTGTCCAATTTATTCCAACTATACGGGTCAACCTACAACAGACCCCGAAGAAATAAGGGAAAATCTTCTCAATCAGTTGCTCAATCCGGTTCGTTGGACACAGACTTTGCAGAATATGCACAAGGATGGAGCTGATTCCTATACCGAAGTTGGCCCGGGAAAAGTGCTGCAGGGGCTGGTAAAACGCACATTGAAGGATGTAACAACACAGGGAGTTCAGTAATGAGTTTTGTCAACCGTTTCGGATTAGAGGGCAAATCGGTACTGGTGACAGGCGGCAGCCGGGGGATCGGGCGACAAATTGCTCTGTCAATGGCTGAATCCGGTGCCAATGTTGCCTTTACCTATGCCCGGTCGGAAGATGCGGCGATGAAAGTGAGAGATGAGATCGAAAAAAACGGTGGGAAAGCCCTGGCTATTAAAGCAGATGCCGTGGACCTGGAACGTGCCGGGGAGGTTATAGATCAGGTAGTAAAAGAGTTTGGTACGATTGATGTTCTGGTCAACAATGCCGGCATTACGCGTGATACATTGATCATGCGTATGAGTGAACAACAGTGGGACGAGGTGATTACCACGAATTTGAAGAGCGTGTTTAATTATAGTAAGTCCGTAGTTCGGCCGATGATGAGGCAGCGTTCGGGCTCTATTGTCAACATCAGTTCGGTTATCGGATTGATGGGGAACCCGGGGCAGACGAATTATGCGGCTTCCAAAGCAGGTATTATTGGATTCACCAAGTCGCTGGCCAAAGAAATCGGCTCCAGAAATATTCGGGTAAATGTTGTCGCTCCGGGATATATTGTGACGGAATTGACTCACGATTTACCGCAACAACAAAAAGAAGCCATGGAAAAAGCAACTCCGCTTGGAAGGGCAGGAACGGCAGAAGATGTGGCTGATACGGTAATTTTTCTTGCATCGGAAGCGAGTTCATATATTACCGGGATGGTCCTCCAGGTTGATGGGGGTTTGGCTATCTGAACGACGAACCGTGGTAAAAACATTGCAGATACTACCGGGTATTTTTATTATCCATTGTTTTTAAAAGAATAAACAGTTTCTAACTCGCTATAACCAACTAACATACGAACAAACCAATACAAAAAATGGCAAACGACATTGAAAGCAAAGTTAAATCAATCATCGTCGACAAGCTTGGTGTAGACGAATCTGAAGTAACACCTGAAGCTAATTTTACAAATGACTTGGGTGCTGATTCTCTGGATACTGTAGAATTAATTATGGAATTCGAAAAAGAATTTAATATCAGCATTCCTGACGAAGACGCTGAGAATATTGCTACGGTAGCCGATGCTATCGATTATATCAAAAAGAAAAATTCCTAACAGACTAGTTCAGTTACACAGCTAAACCGACTATGGTCAATCGCAGAGTTGTCATTACAGGTATCGGGGCACTAACACCTATCGGGAAAAGTGCACCCGATTTCTGGAATGGCCTTGTCTCGGGCAAAAATGGAGTACGACCCATCGAATCGTTCGATACTTCTAATTTTGCAACACAGTTTGCAGCCCAAATTGAAAACTACAAACCGGAAGAATACATCGACACCAAGGCTGCCCGCCGCATGGACAAATTTTGTCAATATGCGATAGTTGCTGCTGATGAGGCTGTTAAAGATTCAGGACTGAATCTTGACTCGATCGATAAAAACCGGGTTGCTACGATTATTGGGTCAGGTATCGGAGGGATGGAAACCTTTTTCCAGCAAAGCAAAGATTTCATTGAACGGGGACCACGCGGCGTTTCCCCGTTCTTCATTCCGATGCTTATCCCTGATATCGCTGCCGGGCAAGTGTCCATTCGCCATGGATTCCGTGGGCCAAACTACGCCGTTGTATCAGCCTGCGCGACAGGCTCACACAGCATTGGTTTAGCCTACGATACCATCCGGCAAGGCGTATCGGACTACGCGGTGTGTGGCGGGGCAGAAGCCCCGGTCTTCGAAATGGGCGTGGCCGGCTTCAACTCCATGCGTGCCATGTCAACCAGAAATGACGAACCGGAGACAGCCTCCCGTCCCTTTGACAAGACCCGGGATGGATTTGTGCTTGGTGAAGGTTCCGGAATCATGGTACTGGAAAATTATGAGTCGGCTATAAAACGCGGTGCCCGCATCTATGCTGAAGTTGTCGGTTACGGTTTCTCCGGGGACGCTTATCACATCACAGCCCCTGATCCCGACGGGAACGGTGTCATTATTGCTATGACCGAAGCGCTCAAATCGGCGGGAATCAAACCCGAAGAAGTAGAGCATATCAATATGCACGGAACCAGTACCCCTTTGGGAGACATAGCTGAAACGAATTCAATCAAGAAGGTATTCGGGGATCATGCCTACAAGATAAACCTGAATTCCACCAAATCCATGACGGGTCATATGCTTGGTGCTGCCGGTGCGGCCGAATCCATAGCCACGACTCTTGCCATATATCACGGAATTGTTCCGCCGACGATTAACTATATGACTCCGGACCCGGATTGCGACCTGAACTATACGGTCAATGAATCGGAAGTCAGGGATATCCGGTATGCTATAAATAATGCCTTTGGTTTTGGCGGACACAATACATCTATAGTGTTCAAGAAATTCGAGGAATAGTTTTGAAACTTCTTTCCCGTTTTAAGACACTGCTTTCCGGTTCCGATCTGGTGGTAGCACGGGATAAGGAGGAAAAAATTCGTTTTCTTGAGCAACTGATCGGTGAGTCTATCGATCATCCACATCTTTATTTGAAAGCGCTCAGACATCGGTCGAGTCTGGCAAATTCCAATTCGGGATATAAGGAATCGGATTCCTATGAACAATTGGAATTTCTCGGGGACGCGGTACTGGATTTGGTCGTTACTGAGATCTTATTTGAGCGTTTTCCCCAGGAAAACGAAGGGTTCATGACCAAGCTCAGGTCCAAGGTAGTTAAGGGCAATACACTGGCCAAATTTTCGCGAAAACTGAAACTTAGCCAGGTTATTGAAGTCGGAGAGCGGGTGAAGGGACAGGGTATAGAGTTCTCAAACAGTGTACTGGCCGATATATTTGAAGCCCTGATCGGAGCTATGTATAGAGACAAAGGATATAAAAAAACGTTTAACTTTGTCTTAACAATTATTGACAGGTATATCGATCTCCAGCGGCTGGTTCAGACTCAGGATAACTACAAAAGCATGTTGCTGGAATACTCACAAGCCAGGCGAATGAGCCTTCCAGAGTATAATGTCCTTACCGAATCCGGACCAGAGCATGATAAGACGTTTGAGGTTCAGGTTTTGGTGAATGGAAAGGAAGCAGGCACCGGGTCCGGGAAGAATAAAAAGTCTGCCGAACAGGACGCCGCCCGTAAAGCCCTGGAGTATCTGCACGCACCGGAAAACTGAAGCCGATTTTCCTCCCGGAAAGATAAAAAACGATGTTTATGCCTGATTATGGATGAATTATCGTGTGTAAAAACATCGAAAAAGCTTCTCGTACACTGTCAAATATGACTTCATTTCATCCCTATGATTAGTATATTGACAGGCAATGATGGGTTTCGAAACATAGTGATTTTCGGTTTATTCAGATCTTATTATGAAAGCATATTTAGACTTGGTTCAACGGGTTTTAGAGAATGGTGTTCGCAAGCCGACGCGGACAGGCATTGATACCATTTCCAGCTTTGCCGAATTTTATAAAGTCGATCTGTCGGAGGGGTTTCCACTTCTTACAACCAAAAAAATGCAATTCCGGTCTGTAATTCTGGAATTGCTTTGGTATTTAAGGGGGGAAGATAACATCCGCTGGCTGCGTGATGAAAACAATTGTCATATTTGGGATGCCTGGGCAGATGATGATGGCTATGTCGGCCCCATTTATCCGGTTCTCTGGCGCCGCTTTCCCTACATCGAGGAAGATGAAATTGATATGGATGGAGATGGAGGGAACATCAAACGCACCATATTCGATCGCAAAGAGTTTGACCAGGTTCAGAATGCCATTGAGTTATTGAAGACCCAGCCGGAAAGCAGGCGGATCGTTGTCAGTGCCTGGCATCCGGGATTAACCCGGCAGATGGCCCTCCCGCCATGTCATCTCATGTATATATTTAATGTAAGCGGCGGGCGTCTGAACTGTCATCTCACGCAGCGCTCAGGTGATATTGCTTTGGGCATCCCGTTTAATCTGGCATGTTATGCCGCGCTGACCATGGCCATTGCCCAGGAAGTAAATTTGAAGCCTGGGGTATTTGCCCATACTATTGTTGATGCACACATCTATGAGAATCATATTGGCGGGATGAAAGAACAATTGACACGTAAACCCTATCCGCTGCCTAAACTGGAGATCACACCGAAGCCTGTCAATGATTTGACGCTCGAGGATTTTACACTTGTCGATTATCAGCATCACCCGAAAATTTCCTTTGAAGTCGCAGTATGAAGATAGCAATCATTGCCGCGCATGATGAGCATCTTCTCATAGGAAAGGATGGTGGCATACCGTGGCATTATTCTGATGATCTCAAACATTTCAAACAACGAACGTTGGGACATCCAATCGTTATGGGGCGGGTAACCTTTGTGAGCATCGGCTCAAAACCCCTGCCGGGTCGGACCAATGTTGTTATCACGCGAAATCCTCAATATTCGGAAGTCATCTCTGGCAAGGAGAATGTGCGGGTTTATCATAAACTGGAACAGGCTTTGGAGGATCTCGAAAAAGAGGGTAATGGGCAGGTTTTTATCATTGGCGGAGCAACTCTGTATCAAATAGCGCTGGATCTTGCGGATTATCTGAATATTACGCTTATTCATCATACATATAACGGTGATACTTATTTTCCCGAATATCGTGATCAGATCGGTGTGGTTTGGGAAGAAACAAGCAGGGAAAATTTCAGGGATTTTTCGTTTATCGATTACAGAAGAATCGCTTAACATACAGAGTGATCATCCGATCATAACCTGGATGTCTTTTGTTGCCATAGCCGTTGTATAACTTCAAATGAATATTGTTTTTAAACCCTCCGTGTTCTTTTATGTAATATTTGTGATATAGAGGTAAATGTTTAAAAACATGTTAAATTAGGGGTATCAGATATATCCATTTGCATCCTGTGAAAAGAGCTGCATTTCTTATTGTTTTCACCTTTCTGCTAACATTCCGGCTAGCGTACGGGCAGGAACAGTCTTTTTTAGCCCGATATTTTGATAATTCGGAGTATAACCTGCCTTCGATTCTTGTCAAAACTGTTTTCCAGGACAGTAGCGGTTTTGTCTGGATCGGGACGGATGGCGGGTTAATCCGGTACGATGGGTACTCCTTCTTCACCTACAGGAACGAACTGCCTAATCAGTATGTCAAGGATATTATCCAGTTGCATGACGGACGCCTGTTAATTACAACGGATATGGGATTGGCAACCATCTCCCACAAAGGCTATGATTTTCGTATCAAGACGTTAGTTCCCGGTTCATTCGTGGAGACGGACTCCACCCTTTATTACCCCAAGAAGGCTTTTCAAGACAGCTCAGGTACTATCTGGATAGCTGAAACGACGTCCATTGTCCGGTATAAAAATGGCAAAATGAAACGGTATAAATTGGGGAACAGATACTTCACGCTGAGTTCCATACGCGATTTCAGATTTGCCGAAACTCGGGGCGGGGTGTTACTGGCAGTCAGCGAAAGCGGACACATGGTTTATTACAACAAAGCGAATGACAAATTTGATGAGTTGTCCGTCCCGCTAAAGGGGCAGGTGTCATTCAATGATCTGGTACGGCAACCGGATGGATCTATGTGGCTGGCAACGTCCCGTGGGGTGTATAGCTTTGAACCTGCACAAGGTGATTTGCTGAATGGATGGGAAAGGATCATCCCGGTTCCTGATGTTTCCTCCCTCACCAAACTCCAAAAAGGTGTAGCGTATTTCGGTACCTGGTTTGATGGTTTATACCAGGTAAAAAAGGAAAGCGGCCATTTAGAATACCGGAAGCTTAACGAATACAAGTTCAATAATGTAAATGATATCTATCAGACGGCATCCGGGAATATATGGGTTGGTTCCGATCTGGGTGCTGTACTTCTGTCGCCGGATTACTTCTCGAGCACGCTGCTCTCAGACCGGTATCGTTATATCAATGCACTTACCTCAGCTTCAAAAGATACCCTTTACGCCAGCGAATCTTACAATGTTTATCAGATAACATGGGATTCAAAGAGTAAGAAGCCACAAACGAGGAAACTTCCACTGGACCTTAAAGGAGCGAGAGTTTCTGCGCTGGCTTACCATCATGGGAAAGTTTATGTAGGCACCCAGCGTGGTGATATTTTTGAACTTTCAGAGGATGAACGGAATGGTAGTATCAACCATTATAACCCGGGGCATATAGACATAGACCAGCTCTGCATAGATTCGACCGGAAATATATGGTATATAGAGAGCGGAATGACTGGTGCCGGCAGGATATCGAAAGGAAACGGGGCGGTAGTAACATATTCGGATGCACAGGGCCTGGACACAACGATCACAGTTTTGCATAGTACCCCGGATAACACAATCTATGCAGGAGGTATTGGGGCCAGTCACTATCTTTTTCGGTTTGATCCTGTTAAGGATAGGTTTGAGAACATCAGTCCGAAAATACCTGATAATGTCTTAGGCAAACGTAAACTTCCGCTCACGGTATATGATTTTGTAGTACGAAACCACTGGTTGTATATGGCCAGTAACTTCGGGTTGTTTCGTTTTACCATTGACGATAGTGGTGATGTACGATTCGCTGGCTGGATGGTGAATGATTATTTCAAGTCGATTGCAATTGATCACCTGGGCAACTTATGGCTTGGAGGAGAGAAGGGCCTGTTTTACATGAGCGGCGACAGAGTCATTCAGTATAATGGCAGGGACGGGCTTCCGAGCATTACAATGACGTTCCGGGCACTCACTATTGATCAGGAGGGGCGGCTGTGGACCGGAACCAGCAATGGTATAGGATATTCTATTGAACCGATATCCGCCATGACGGCATCCCGGATACCTATTGTTAAAGAGTTAGCCGTCAACGATAAAGTTGTCAAAAATCCTTCATCCAATTCCCTGGTCCTCGATCGTGGGAGCACGATTAAACTCACGGTCGCCGGTTTGATGTATCCGGCGCAGAAACTCAACTATATTGCACGGCTGGAAAATCTGAACGGTCGGCTTATCAGGAAGGTGGAAAGCCGATCGAACGTGCTCGCTTTGAAGGTCCCGGAAAAGGGTGATTATATCCTTAAAATCGAGAGTGATATAACAGGTTATACCTGGAGCAAGCCTTTTGTTATCCATCTTCAGTCCATGCTGCCGTGGTATCTGCAGGGTTGGGCGATGGGATCCTATATCATTGTCTTATTTCTGCTTGGCTATATTATTGTTGATTACCAAAAAGTCAGGGAAGACCGCAATAACCAGCGTGAGCAATTAGAGCGCTGGAATCGCATTATTCGCAGAACCATCGATGTTGTGCCTCACTATCTTTATGTGAGGGATGAGGATGGGCGTTTCATCCTTGCAAACAAATCGATGGCCGAACTGTATCATACCAGTCCGGAAGAAATTGTTGGTAAAAAAGATGACGATTTCATAGGAAAGAATCATGAAGAAACCCTGATTCGGAATTTAACCAGTGAAACCGACCTTTCTGAGGGCAACACAGGTAAGGTCATCGAATATAGAGGCTCAGACGGCAGGCAGATGTTCCTGCAGCTTACCCAAACCTATTTCCAGCTTGGGGAACAGGAAGAATTGGCAGTCGCCGGTGTCGCCATTGATATTTCGGATTTGGTTCGCGCGGAGAAGGAATTACGTAAGAGTCAGCAACGCTACCAGTTCCTCTCGGAATCTGCTTTTGAGGGCCTCACGGTGATGGAAGACGGCCTGTTGACCGATGTAAACTCGGCACTGCTCGAGATGACCGGCTATGCGCGCGAAGATGTACTGCATAAACCCGCCTGGGACTTTTTCCCAAGTCGAATCAGAACGAAGTTCGAGGAACGGATACGCAAGGGCGTTGAAGGGCAATACGAAGCTCAGCTTACCTGTAAGGATCAAAGTATAATTGATATTGAGGTATTGGCAAAAGATGTGATCATGGATGGGCGGCATTTGCGTATTGCCGCTATTAGGGATATTACTGATCGCAAGGCGGCCGAGAGAAAGCTAAAGGAATATGCCGGCAAACTGGAAGAGAGCAATAAAAATCTTGAGGAGTTTGCGTATGTGGCATCACATGATCTGCAGGAACCGTTGCGTAAAATTCAGGCTTTTGGCGAGCTTCTGAATACCAATTTGGACGGCGATATTGACAGTGAAAGCCGTATGTTTCTCGGGAGGATGGTCAATGCAGCGAACAGGATGCAAAAGCTGATCAACGATCTGTTGAGCTTCTCGCGTATAACCACCAGAACGAATCCGCGGGAATCCGTAAGACTTAATGAACTGGTAAAAGAGGTGTGCGGTGATCTTGAAATCGCTATCCAACAATCAGAGGCAACCATCTCGTTTGATCCCCTTCCGACCGTTTATGCGGATCCCATGCAAATGCGGCAGCTCTTCCAGAATCTCATTGGCAATGCGCTGAAATTCCAGGCTAAGGACAGGCCCCCGATGATCAGTTTA
This sequence comes from Balneolales bacterium, assembly GCA_035266485.1. Taxonomy (GTDB): domain Bacteria; phylum Bacteroidota; class Rhodothermia; order Balneolales; family DATFMH01; genus DATFNI01. Next base: position 21,246 of record DATFNI010000256.1, on the reverse strand, counting down.
AAGGCTGTTGATGGGGATGATATTAAGAGAGGTTTTTATCGAATTGCCATCTCTGATAACGGGATTGGTTTTGACCCGAAGTTTGCAGAACGTATTTTTCAGGTATTCGAACGTTTACACACAAAGCAGGATTATCAGGGGACAGGCATAGGCCTGGCCATTTGTAAGAAAATCGTTGAACGGCACGGCGGCTCGATTAAAGCGGAAAGTGCAGAAAATGTAGGGACGACTTTTTTCGTCGACTTGCCGGCACAGCAGATCTTAGAAAACAAGGGAACTTAAGTATATGACACCCAGGAAATCAATATCTCTACTCATTGCGGAGGATGATGAGGACGATAGAATGCTTACCAGAAAGGCATTCGAAAATAACAGCCTCATTAGCCGCATCATGTTTGTCGGGAATGGTGAAGAACTCATGGACTATCTCTACAGACATGGCGTCTATGCCGACCGGTCGCTTTACCCATGGCCTGATTTGATTTTGCTTGATCTCAACATGCCTCGCAAAAACGGCCGCGAAGCTCTTAAGGAGATTAAGGAGGATGCCGAATTGCGCAGAACTCCCGTTATCATACTTACAACATCCAAAGAACAGGAAGATATTGTCCGTAGTTACGATTTGGGTGTTAACTCTTACATTACCAAGCCGGTAACATTTGAAGGACTGGTTCGCGTCCTGCAGGAGATGTCGAATTACTGGTTTGACATCGTACAACTCCCCGAGACTGATTATTAGAAGCACTTTCTCATGGCGGCAGGTATCATACATATTTTACTGGTTGATGATGATCATGAAGATTATCTGATTACCCGCTCACGCCTGCAACAGATTAAAGACCAGGAATACGAACTGGAATGGGTCGACGGCTTCGATAACGGTTTTGACCGTATCATGGAAGGGGAGCATGATATTTATCTGCTGGATTATCGTCTGGGGGCCCAAAACGGCCTCGAGCTTATGCAAAGAGTAATTCAGGCGGGTTGCGAGGCTCCTCTGATTTTGCTGACGGGTCAGGGCGACCGTGAGATCGACCTGAAGGCTATGCGCTATGGCGCGGCCGATTACTTGGTTAAAAGCGAGTTGCAGGCCCCGCTGCTCGAACGATCCATACGCTATGCCATCGAACGAAAAAAGTCGCAAGAGGCTCTCAGGGAGAGTGAAGAACGTTATAGGGATTTGTTCGAGAATGCCAACGATATGATCCAAAGTGTTGCCGAAGACGGACATTTTTTATACGTCAATGCAACCTGGAAGCGGATAATGGGATATGATCAGGATGGGATTGATAGTTTAAATCTCATCGAGGTCATCCATCCGGATGAACGGATTACGTTTACAGACTCATACAATCATATCATAACCGGTGAGGGCGACGATCTCATTGAGACCGCCTTTATCACTAAAGATGGCAGAAAGATATTCGTACAGGGAAGCGTTAACTGTAAGTTTAAGGACGGAGATTTTATATCAACCCGTTCCATCTTTCGGGATATCACTGAACGAAAAATTGCTGAGAGAGAACGGGATCGATTGTATGAACTGTCGCATGATCTCATAGCAATTGTAGATTTTCAACTGAGATTCATTGACGTAAACCCATCCTGGAACCGGATGCTGGGATATAATATATCCGAGCTCAGGCATATGAATCTGCTCGATCTGATTCACCCGGAAGATATCCCGGCAGCGCGTTATCAAATCGACCTTCTGAAGAACGGAGAAACGGTTGCGCCGTTTGAGGTGCGTTTCCGCTGCATTGATAATACGTATAAGTGGCTCTCCTGCAGCTTTTCAGCAGAGGGGAAGGACCAAATCCTCTATTTGTTTGCACGTGATATCACCGAGGTTAAAAAATCACAGATTGAACTTCTGGATAGTGAGAGACGATACCGCGAACTGGTTGAAAATAGCTACGGGGTTATCTTTACCCACGACCTGAACGGTAAGATTCTCTCTGCCAATCGTGCTTTTTCCAAACTCGTTGGCTACGAGATTGACGAAATTGTCGGGTTTAACCTGTCCTCATTCATCCTTTCTGAAGAGTTGCCGCAGTTCTACCGCTATCTGGAGAAGATAAGCAGACAGCAGCAGGCCACGGGTTCGGCTACCATGATGAGGAAGAATGGGGAACCCATTTACATAGTCTTCAGTAACTTTTTGTACCATCCACAGCATGGTAACAGTTACGTCATTGCCAATGCTCATGATATCACAGACCGTGTCCGGGCTGAGAAAGCGCTGGAATCGGAACGCCAGCAGCTTTTGAAAGTGATTGCCAACGCACCGGTGCCGATGGCGCTTATGGACAAGGATCTCAATTTCATTACCTATAGCAAGAAGTGGATCGAAGAATTCCCGCCCGATTATTCGGAACAAATTGTCGGGGAGAATTATCAGAAGATGTACTCATTTATTCCTGATACCTGGATTCAGGCCGGCAAAGAGGCTCTGAAGGGAAAGGTTGTATCCAAGCAAGAAGATGTGGTTGAGATACCTCTTGTCGGGAAACGATATTTTCGCTGGGCCATACATCCCTGGAGTAATCCTGACGGACAGGTTGAAGGTATTGTTGCCGTGATCGACAGGATTGACGACCTCGTAAAGGCGAGGGTGGAGGCACAGCAGGCCAGCCAGGCGAAATCCGCCTTCCTCGCCAATATCACACATGAGCTGCGTACGCCCCTGAATGCTATTCTGGGATATGCCCAAATACTGTCGAATGACCCCACGATGGGGGATAGTCAACAGGAATATATCCGGAATATGTACAACAGTGCCATGCATCTTACCAGCATGATTAACGACATATTGGATTTGTCCAAGATCGAGGCGGGCAAAATGGACATCAATATGGAACCGGCGAACCTGGCGGCAATCATGGATGAGGTAAACGGCCTGTTCAACCTCAAAAGCCGGGAAAAAGGAATCAGACTGATTATTGAGAAAGACAAAAACCTTCCGGTACTCCTGAAAATGGATGCGGGGAAAATCCGGCAAATACTGATCAATCTGGTTGGCAATGCGGTGAAATTTACCACCGAGGGTTCCATTCACGCCCAAGCCAGACTATTGGATATCAGCCAGTCGGGATGGGCAAAGATCCATTTGTCGGTAAAAGATACAGGCAGGGGGATTCCCGATGATCAAATTCGGAAGATATTCGAGCCTTTCAGACAGGTGAAAGGCATGAACAGTGAGGGCACCGGTCTCGGTTTGACGATTACCCAACATCTGATAAGGATGATGAAAGGTGATCTGCAGGTTGAAAGCAATCTTAACGATGGATCAACTTTCTCCATAACGTTTAATTTTGAGTTGATTAAACCCGAAAATGCGCTTACTCCGGGTGAACCCAAATTTGTAAAATCAGTAAAAGGAAAGAAAAAGTGGAAAGCAGTGATCGCCGATACCATCGATTACCAGAGGAAAATGCTCCGTATCATGCTTGAAAAGGCGGGATTCGAATGTACGGAGGTCTTTTCTGTAGATGATTTACTCGAGAAGGTGCAAAAGAGTAAGCCGGATATTATATTTATAGATCAAACATTAGAAGACGATAATATTAAAGGATTACAACAGTCAATAGATGAACTTAGGCGGCCGGACAGCGAGGTGGCTGTTATCATAATAAAAGATGCTACCCCAGGGTTTGAACGTCAGCAAGCATTGCATGGTGTCGTTTCTGTTCAACGACCATATCAGGAAGAAGAGATCTTTGAAGCGATTAAGAAGTCAGTGAATATTGATTACGTGTATAGCTTTATCAGCCCGGAAGAGTCTGTATCCCTTAATGAGATTTTGGATCAGGCTGTTCAGGAAATAGCTGCTTTGCCAGCCAATTTACAGGAAGATCTGATCGAGGCCCTGGAGTTTCAGGATCTTGATAAAATTGATCAGCTCGCTGATATGTTGGAGGGGCAAGATACATTGGCTGGATTGTCTGAAAAACTGAAGAAAGCCGTAAATAGTTCGGACTACTATCTGATAACGCATTTGGGAAAAAGATTACTGCAAGATGTCCGAAAATAGCATAAAGAATTTATTAGTTGTTAACATCGATACAAACCGCCCGACCCGTGGCTAACAGAGACGTATCAAAATCTACCATACTCATCGTCGATGACGTTCGTCATAACGTACAGGTGTTATCACAACTCGTGCGTAATGAGGGACACCGTGTAATCGCGGCATTTGATGGGAATGATGCATTGGCACTTGCTCGTAAACGGAAGCCCGATCTCGTACTCATGGATGTTTTAATGCCCGAAATGGATGGGTATTCGGTATGTGAACAGTTCAAAAAAGATCCGATTCTGCGAGAGATACCCATTATATTTCTGAGCGCTCTGTCTGACGTTGAATCCAAAGTACGCGGTTTTGAAGTGGGTGGGGTGGACTATATCACCAAGCCGTTTCATCAGGAAGAAGTGGTCGCACGTATCAATCTGCATTTGACGCTCAAAAACCTGGAGCAGGAGCGTGAACGTTATATCGCCGAACTCAAGATCAGGGAACGCAACCTGGAGATAGCAAACCGGGAAAAAGACGAGGTTATTCGCATTGTCAGTCATGATATCAGGAATCCACTGACCGGGATCATAGGGGTGGCAAACATCCTGCGCAGCGAGGACGGTTATTCCAAAGAGGAGGTCGATGGGATGCTTGAGATTATCGAGCAGAGCGGTTATAAACTACTTGATTTGGTTAAAGATATCCTTGAAGTGGAATCGACCAAGGCCGGTTCGTTGCAACTGAATCTCAGGGAAGTGAGCCTGCAGGAGCTTCTTGATCAGGTTATCGAATTACACCAACCTACCGCGCTTACGAAGTCGATCAACCTTCGTTTCATGAAGGATGATCGTGTGCCGGCGATGTTGATTGACCCACAAAAGATTAATCAGGCTATCAGTAACCTGGTGGCAAACTCATTGAAATTTACCGGCGCGGGCGGATCCATAAAACTGATTCTGAAATTTGATGAGGAGTCAAACGACGAGCTGCCTGTGATTGTCGAGGTGAAAGATACCGGGATTGGTATTCCGGAGGACCGGCTTCCGACACTGTTTGACTCAATCAAACGTCATCGGGGTACGGGCACTAAAGGGGAGAAGGGGACCGGTATTGGTCTGGATATCGTGAAGCAGTTTATCGAACTGCACGGAGGTAACATATCGGTAACATCTACAGAAGGAAAAGGTACTTCTTTTAAATTGGAGTTACCGTATAAAACCGAGAAAACGCACGTGTGAATGTGACCTGCTATTCAATGGGATTGCGGCACGTAGTTGATAAACGGTAAATCCGCGCCCTATTGTAATCATTCTGCGGTACCAGTGTGGGGAAATCTGAACTGGCTGAAACGAACGGCCTGGAAGTTCTGGAACGTAAAATTCAGCTCCAGCCTGTCAACAGGCCGTCTTTACCGCTCTAATGTTCTCCAGTTATCCGTGAGTGACGTATACACTGCCGGCACGTTGGATACAGGGGAACACGGTTTCGTACCCTCATTACGAAATACGCCACAGCCAGTTACGATGGACAACACAGAGCTTCTCAACATGAGCCTGTATTAATAATATACCCCTTGTTCATGGGTGTTGCCCGAAGCGGCAAATCGAGACAAATACGCCCGTAGATTAGAGAATGACAACCTAAATAATTAAAGAAAATTTAATGTAATTATTTAAAGACTAATGCTAATCAAGGAATGAATGTTAATTATATTATGATAATATTTAAATTTAATTAATAAATAAGGTGATTTATTTCTTTCGGATTACTATGTTACGCCATGTACTTCTTACTCCTAAATAAACAAGTATAACGATGAAAGAACAGCCGGTAGTCGCTTTATTTATTGAAGGAACATATCCATGGCATCGGGGTGGAGTCAGCGAATGGGTTCATCAATACATTCATGCTTTCCCCGAACTCAGATTTGAGGTTGTGCAGGTCGTAACCGAAGATGAAAAAGAGGACAAACCCAGGGAACTCGTTTATACACTGGCGCCAAATATCACACGGTTTGTGCGCATCACTCCGCCGCCTCAGCGCGAGAATACCTGGCCTGATCTGGCCACCTGGTATGATACGTGGGAGCCTATGCTCTCTGAAATTGCTCTCAATGCCACACTGGTTCACGTGACCAATACCGGTTTCGCCGGCTGGCTGGGTGCCCGTTTCTCTGCTATAACCGGCTGTCCGCTAATTTTGACAGAACATGCCCTGTACTGGAAGGAAGTGGAGCTTGGAGCGGTAAGTCTGGAGTGCGGGTATCACTTACCGAAGAGTCTGAAGGCCAGAAAGCAACTGACCGATTTTTTCCGGATGATTGCCAGGGTCGTCTATGAACAGTCGAGTGCCGTGATCAGCGTATCCAGGACCAATCTGGAACCGCAAAAAGAATATGGCGCCATGCATTCAGGGTACATACCCAACGGAGTGACGGAGCGATTATTTACAGTGGGGGACCAAAGACCACACATGAGAATTGTAGGGAAACCTGTTCATATCGGCTGGGTTGGGCGGTGTGCGGATATTAAAAATCCCCTTCGTTTCTTCGATCTTGTTGACGGGTTCAGAAGGAAAAATATCAATGCCCGTTTTACGATGTATCTGGCGGATGCCGGCGAAGATGAACTTGCGGATAAAGTGAGAATGCTGGCCGTAAAATTTCCCGAGGTTGAATTGAGTTGGAATGAATCTCCGGTCGCGGCATATAAAAATTGGGATGCCTTGTGTATAACCAGTAAGAATGAGTCTCAGCCGTTGGTGTTGTTTGAAGCTCTGGCCGCGGGTGTTCTCCCCATAGGATGGCAGGTGGGAGATGCCAATGAGCGTTTCGGTTTCTTTGTCCCGCCAGACACGCTGGTTGATGTCCTGATCAGGATGATCAACAACTTATGGAATAAACCGGGCGCATGGTTTGATGTATTGCAAGATCGACGCGCCTATGCCCGGAAATTTCATACCTGGTCAAATATATTCGATCAGTATCGTAACCTGTTTGCGCCCTTATTGGTATCGTAAACGATGATTGCAGGAATGGAATCACACTCTATCAAAACTCCGATTTTCTATGCATAACATTCTTTGGGATGTACGACGTAGTGCTTAACCACAGGTTCGGTGAGCGCAATGATATTTTTTGTGTCCGCTGCCTTTGAGAACTCAACGGCTACCCCTTCCTCGTTTAGAATCCATATGCTCTCCTGTTGGTATTTGTAGGCTTCGCTATAGTTCTGATCAAAATGCAGATAATAGGATACGGCATCATCGCCGGAAGGAAGGTTCCGGTCCTTTAAAAAAGCAATCGTGCCCATTTTCATCTTTTCCATGTAATCGCGCGTCGGCTTTTGCTTCAGAAAAGTGGTCCTTGGCAACTGCCTGTTCAAAAAACGGCGACACAGGTCCCTGAGAATAGGATCCTTTTCAAATTGCCAGTACTTGATGCTCAGCAACACATCATCGTCGTCAATCATGGTATAGTGTTTTATCATCGTATCACTGAGTTCGATGCGGGCTGACGGGTAATTTTCAAGGAAGTACTGGAGTGAAGGGGATGGTTGGTGAAGGGGTTGACCTTCGGCAATCAAATGCCGGACCCTGCGAAAAATGGCGTGCATCAGCTTATCCGCACTGAGCACGGTTTTGTGAAGATACACCTGCATGTACATCAGGCGTCGTGCTATGATATAGTTCTCAACCGCGTAGATCCCTTTTTGCTCGATTACGATGTTGCCCTTATGAACTCTCATCGTTTTGATAAGTCGGTCGATTCCGATAGACCCTTCATAGACGCCGGTGTAGTTGCTGTCACGTTTCAGATAATCGAGACGATCGATATCGAGTTGTGAAGAGACCAGTTGATGCAAAAACCGTTTCGGGTACTGGTCGGTGAATATCTGGATGGCGGTATCGAGCGCTCCATCCATTTCCTGGTTTAGCTGTTCCATGAGCTTGAGCGTCATCATCTCATGATTGAAATCACTGATGATGTTGGTTTCAAGCGTATGTGAGAAGGGACCGTGACCAATATCATGCAGAAGAATAGCCATGAGGGTACCTTCGTACTCGCCGTAAGTGATCGTTGTATCTTTTTCCTGCAGGCTTTGAAGCACACGCTGCATGACTCCCATGGCACCCAGAGCGTGCGAAAAACGGGAATGCTCGGCTCCGGGAAATACCAGGTAACCCAAACCAAGCTGTCGTATTCTGCGCAATCTCTGGAACCAAGGATGATCAATGAGCCGGAGTATCGGTCCCTTTGGAATGCTGATAAAACCATGAACCGGATCGGAAAAAATCTTATACATCACACTCTTATCCATAAGCAGACATCTTATATCAATTAGAAACTTTTCTCTTTTCAGTCCGTCTGTCGCACGATGTACGATGTACGATGTGGGGACATCGGGCAACTTAGCCGGCTTTTGCCTGGCGATATCAAACCAAACTAAAACGGAATCGCAAACAGCTTTCAGGTCTTTAGCAGCCTCATCAAAGCAGGCCTGCTGCAGCCGGATGCTTGTATTGCCGAACGACATGATGCGGGCGCCGATCGTCAGGATTGAAGGATAAGGAACCGTACTTATGTAATCGATATCGAGATGAACGAGAACAAAGGAGCGATCATTCCTCAGATCTTCAAGCAACGAGGGGATGGACCGGAAATATCCGATACGCGATTCTTCAAAATAGGTGTTAAATATCGCATTATTAACATGATTGAGCGGGTCAAGATCCCTGAAGCGTACCGGTATCTGTGACCAGTGGGGAAAATCATCAGGATCGTATGGGATATTTTTTTTCATCTCAAGTCGTAAAAGTTTTTAAAACCCACATTGATCAGGTCTCAGTTTTGTAAGTTTACCACGGTTAATACGTTGCTCAAAATAAGGTAAAGGCAGTTGATAAACTCATATTTTTGGGGTACAATCAAAAGCTGTCTGATGTTAAGGCAATTTACCCAAACACTGTATCATCTATATCTCTTTTTATGTTTACGAATGAAGACCTGGAACTCCTTAAACAGTTATTGTCAACTCCCAGTCCAACCGGTTTTGAGACAGCGGGCCAAAAGATTTGGCTAAATTATGTAAAACAGTTCGCAGACGATATCACTGCTGATTCGTACGGTTCTGCAGCCGCTCATATTAATGCCGATTCTGATGCAATTACCGTTATGATTGAGGCTCATTGCGACGAAATCGGCATGATGATTAATTATATCGATGACAACGGGTTTGTTTACGTTACCCGTTTGGGTGGGAGTGACCCGGCCATCACGCGGGCACGACGCGTTCATATCCACACGCGCGAAGGGATCGTGGCCGGGGTGACTGGCAATACGGCTATCCACTTGCAGGACAAAGACAAGAAGAAAGTACCCGAGTGGGGAGAGATCTTCATAGATATTGGCGTCACAAATCGCGAAGATGCGATTAAACTGGTGCAGGTGGGGAATGCGGTCACTTATGCGGATGATTATGAATTTCTGAATGAAGAGATTATCACAGCACGGGCCCTGGATAACAGGATTGGCGGTTTCATCATAGCACAGGTGTTGAAAAGACTTTCGGAGGAGCGCGATAAATTACAGGTTAATGTTGTAGCCGTTAACTCCGTACAGGAAGAGATTGGCGGGTTTGGGGCACGGATGATGAGTCTGCGGCTAAACCCTGATCTTGCATTGGTAACCGACGTCACCCATGCGACCGATACACCGGGCATTGATCAAAGGCAGCATGGGAAAATTGAGTTGGGCAAGGGCGCTGCACTTCAGTACGGGTCGGCCAATCACCCTGTTCTTGTTCGCCATCTCGAAGACGTTGCCAGGCAGTTTGAAGTACCGGTGCAGTATGAGGCGAACAGCAACAGGACCGGGACAGATACCGACAGTATTTTTTATCAAAACGGCGGGATTCCGAGTGCACTCGTTTCGGTTCCTCTGAGATACATGCACTCGCCTGCAGAAATAGTCCACATAAAAGATGTGGAATATGTTGTTGAACTGATGATGCGTGGTGTGCAGTCTCTCGAACGAAACGCATCATTTAATGTATTATAAGATCATTTTCAGGCCAATATTATTTTTGACTTCTAATAATTAATAAGGTTAACAATGAAACAAAAGTCACTTCTGGTGATGGCTTTTTGCGGGGTTTTGCTATTTGCGGCCCAGGGGTACGCCCAGCAAAAATCCAAATACGATGCACTGAAAGCATTTGATCCGAACTTTCTTAATCAACCGGGCAATCGTTATCGCGCAGGAAATGGGGCTCCGGGTCCTGATTATTGGCAAAATCGCGCCGATTACGATATTACGGCAAAACTCGATACGACGGACAGGCATATTGAGGGTACTGTCGTCATTACCTACACCAACAACAGTCCGCATGTGTTGCGACGGTTATGGTTGCAACTCGATCAGAATGTATTCAAAGCAACTTCGCGCGGTTCATATGTGACACCTGTGGGTGGCAATCGTTTTGGACGCGGCGGTATTAAAGACGGCGGTTATAAGCTGACATCAGTAGAAGTAGACGGACATAAGGCCGAGTACCTGGTGAGCGATACGCGCATGCGCATTAAGCTTGCCGATCCTATCAAGGCTAAAGGCGGCAAAGCCCGTGTCAAGATCGCATTTTCATTTAAAATTCCAAGATATGGAATAGACCGCATGGGCTATCAACCAACTAAAAACGGGATTATCTATGAAATTGCCCAGTGGTATCCGCGTATGTGTGTCTTTGATGATATCCGTGGATGGGATACCCTACCTTATCTGGGGCAGGGTGAGTTTTATCTTGAGTACGGCGATTTTGATGTAAAGCTTACTGTCCCGGCCAATATGATGGTTGTCTCTTCCGGAGCACTGCAAAACGAGCGTGACGTCTACACCAAAGAAGAGATGAAACGCCTGGATCAGGCAAGAAACAGCGACAAAACGGTTTACATTCGCAAACCATCTGAGGTTACCAGTCCCGATTCGCGTCCCAAACAAAGCGGTGATCTCACCTGGCATTTCAAGCTGCACAATGCCCGCGATTTTTCATGGGCCGCATCCAGGGCGTTTGTCATTGATGCCGCCCGAATGAACCTGCCTGACAACAAGCATGCCTTGGCAATGTCTGCCTATCCGGTTGAAGTGGCCGGTGATTCTGCATGGGGAAGATCAACTCAGTATGTGAAAAGAACCCTCGAGATCGATTCGAAACTGTGGTATCCCTATGCCTATCCCACGGCTGTCAATGTGGCTGGTAATGTGGCCGGTATGGAATATCCCGGTATCGTCTTTTGTGGATGGAAAGATACCGGTGCCCAGCTTTGGGATGTGACAACACACGAATTCGGGCACAACTGGTTCCCGATGACCGTCGGTTCCAACGAACGGCGCTATGCCTGGATGGATGAGGGATTCAACACGTTCATCGACATATATTCAACACGCGACTTTAAGAATGATGAGTACGGCGACTATGATAACATTTCAGATCAACCGGCCAACTTTGCCCGCTATCTGATGTATTTCAAGTTTCATGGCATAAAAGAACAACCCATCATGACCTATCCCGATGTGATCAATCCGGATTATCTTGGTATCGCTGCTTATGAAAAACCGGCACTTGGCCTCTATATGCTCCGGGAATATGTGCTTGGACATAAGCGTTTTGACGATGCCTTCCGCGCGTATATCCGCAGATGGGCCTATAAGCACCCCACGCCGACAGATTTCTTCCGTACCATGAATTCGGTTGCCGGCGAAGACCTCGACTATTTCTGGAAGGGATGGTTTGAGAAGGACTGGCATATCGATCAGGCCGTCACCGATGTCCATTACGTGAACCAGGATCCGACACAGGGATCGTATATCACGGTTAAGAACATGGACAGGCTTCCTATGCCCTGCACGGTTAAAGTATATGAATCAAACGGAAAAGTAGGCGTAGTGAAATTACCCGTAGAGATTTGGCATGACGGTCCTAAATGGACATTCGAGTATCATTCTACCAGCAAGATCGATTCCGTTGTGGTTGATCCGAATAATATGCTGCCGGATATGAACCCGGATAATAATAAGTGGGTTCCGATAGATGAGCGTTCAAACGGATTTCATTGAGATCCAGGTGAATTCATTATAAGATGATTAAGAAACGAGCCCACTCCCTGAACAGAGTGGGCTCGTTCATTATCAATTGAATTTTTATTAAAGATAAAACTGATCGATGAAATACAGCATCAGTCGTTTTTTTGTGCCGTTAATGGTCGTCACTGCTTTTGCGATGACTGCGTGTGCCCAGAATGAGAACGATTCGACACGCTACAACGCCTATCAAACCTTTGATCCTGCGTTCGACAGCCATCCCGGCAACCTGATTCGCGCAGGCGATGGTTCCCCCGGTTCCCAATACTGGCAAAACAGGGCTGATTACGTGATCCACGCCAGCCTGGATACTGTTAATTTCAGGGTTTCAGGGACCGACGAGATCCACTATACCAACAATAGCCCCCAGCCATTATCCTATCTATGGCTGCAGCTTGAACAGAACCTGTATAAAAAGACATCACTGGGTGCGAAAGAAGTCCCGGCCTCCGGAGAAGAATACGGTCCGACTGACTTTACCGGTGGTTATGATATCAAGAGTGTGGAGATAAAAGAGGATGGGGCCTGGAAGCCGGCCGATTACGTGATCACCGATACCCGGATGCAGATTCGTCTGTCAAAGGCCCTTATTGCCAAAGGGGGTGAAACGGATCTGCGAATATCCTACAGCTTTGAAATCCCACAGAATGGTGTGGATATCATGGGACGTACAGATACAAAAAACGGCTGGATTTTCGAGGTGGCCCAGTGGTATCCGCGCATGGCCGTGTACGACGATGTGCTTGGATGGAATAACCTCCCTTTCCTGGGAGCCGGTGAGTTCTATCTGGAATACGGTAACTTCGATGTCTACCTGACCGTGCCGTGGAACCAGATTGTCGTGGCATCGGGCAAACTGCAAAATCCCAGGCAGGTTCTTACACCAACTGAGATCAAACGTCTCAGGGATGCCGAAAACAGCGAAAAGACCATATATATCCGCAAGCCGGATGAAGTGGATAGTCCCCAAACAAGACCGGTGCAGCATGGAACGCTGACCTGGCATTACAAGATTGAGAATTCCCGTGATTTCACATGGGCCAGTTCCAAGGCCTTTGTTTGGGATGCGGCCGGTGTAGACCTTCCCGGCATGGAACACAACACGACTTCAGCCATCTCACCGGCTTACGGAGGACCAGAACAAAACAAGGCTACACAGTATGGCGGGCATAAACCTCTGGCAATGTCGGTCTACCCGGTCGAAAGTATCGGCAAAGACAGTTGGAGCCGGTCAACGGAATATCTGAAATTCAGCATGGAATTCTACTCAAAACTGTGGAAGTTCGATTACCCATGGACTGATGCCGTCACCGTAGCCGGAGATGTTGACGGGATGGAATATCCGGGTATCGTTTTTTGCGGTATGAAGAGTAAGAATGCTGAACTCTTTGGAGTGACAACGCACGAAATTGGCCATACCTGGTTCCCAATGGTTGTAGGTTCGGACGAGCGCCGTTATGCCTGGATGGATGAAGGATTCAACACCTTTCAAAATTACTACTCCAAAGAGACATTCAATCACGGAGAATATGCTCCGGCTCAGACCCCGGTTGATGAGATCATGGGCAGGTATGTACAAAAAAATGAACAGCCCATCCTCACATATGCCGATCGCATGAAAAAGGGAAACCTGGGTTACCTGGCTTATTCAAAACCGGCAGCCGGGTTGTTCCTGCTGCGCGAAGTGATCCTTGGACATGATCGTTTCGACTACGCGTTTCAGACATACGTTCATCGCTGGGCATATAAGCATCCCAAACCCAAAGACTTCTTCAGGACGATGGATGATGCATCGGGCAGTGATCTGAACTGGTTCTGGAAAGGCTGGTTTTATCATGACTGGAAGCTGGATCAGGCCGTCACCAATGTTTCCTATGAAAATAATGATCCGAAGGATGGGGCAGTGATCACCCTGGTCAACAAAGACAAACTGGTGATGCCGGTTACCTTAAAAATTGTTATGGACGGTGGAAAGACGGATACAGTTAACCTGCCGTTCCAGATTTGGGAGAAGACGGGTACTTTCGAAGTTCCATACGATTCTCACAGCCGGATTGACTCCGTGATAGTCGATCCCGAACATATGTTGCCGGATGTGGACCGATCCAATAATGTATGGCCATAACGGCGTTTTAGGACAGTGTTGTCTTAATGTAAAAAACAGTAATCCTTGTAAAAAATGATGGGTATTCTCCCTTATTTGTTGGCTAACATGTAGATTTACCGGAATGGGATAGCACCCATATCACTGTGTGTTTTTGTGGTCTGAATACATCTATAGCTGGCAAACCTAAACGGTTGATCCGGTTAACATAAGGGACTCGTTTTTTTCAGCCTTTTTATTTCATGATTCAGATGATATCCCGTTGTGGGAATATCTTATACTACAGACTTAATCTCTGGGAATCTTAACAATGATCTTTATAAACAAACGCATAGAGAAAATGCAAAAGCTTCGTTTTACCCTGATTCTGCCGTTGATGCTTTTGCTGGTATCATCGTTAGCCTTTGCGCAAGAGCAGAGCACCTACGACCAGCATCAGGCTTTTGATCCGACTTTTATGAACAACCCGGGTACCTACTATCGCAGTGGATCGGGTAAACCCGGACCCGGCTACTGGCAGAACAGAGCCGATTACAACATCCACGTGAAACTGGATGAACAGGATACCACCATTAGTGGCAATACAGAAATTATTTATACCAACAATAGCCCGGACGATCTGAATTACTTGTGGATGCAACTCGATCAGAACCTGTTCAAGCCGACATCCTGGGGAGACGAAGATACCCCGATCGGAGGTGACCGCTTTGGTATCAAGGGGTTTGACGGCGGTTACAACATCAAGTCGGTGAAAGTGACTTACGATGGTAAAACGTACTCAGCCAACTATCTCATATCGGATACCCGGATGCAGGTTTTCCTAAATAAATCTCTTAAAGCTAAAGGGGGACAAGTAAAATTATCCATCGATTATTCATTCAGAATCCCGCAGTTCGGTTCCGATCGCATGGGACGCTTGAAGACGAAAAACGGCTGGATTTATGAAATTGCGCAGTGGTATCCTCGGATGGAAGTGTATGATGATATCAAAGGGTGGAATACGTTGCCATACCTGGGTCTGGGTGAATTCTATCTTGATTACGGCAATTTTAATTACTGGGTAACAGCGCCGGCCGGAATGATCGTGGTTGGTTCGGGCGTGCTGCAAAATCCGAAGGATGTTCTTACCAAGGAAGAGATGAATCGTCTTGATCAGGCACGGCAAAGCGACAAGACTGTCTACATTATCAGGCCGGATGAGGTTGGCAAGAAGGATATGCGCCCGAAGACCAAAGGTGATCTGACCTGGCACTTCAAGATGGATAACACCCGCGATGTTTCATGGGCAGCTTCCAGGGCTTTTGTATGGGATGCCGCCAGGGTTAATGTGCCTTCGGGAACTGCGAAGATCGCCATGTCGGCTTATCCGGTTGAAGTGGATCAAAATTCAGCCTGGGGACGGTCGACTGAATACCTGAAACGCAGCATTGAGATATATTCGAAACTGTACTATGAATTCCCCTGGAAATCGGCGGTGAGTGTGGCCGGCGTCGTGCACGGGATGGAATATCCGGGGATGACATTTAATGGCTGGCGGGCCAAAGGAGCAGGCTTGTGGGGAGTGATTACCCATGAAATCGGTCATAACTGGTTCCCAATGCTGGTTGGCACCAATGAGCGCCGCTATATGTGGATGGATGAAGGATTGAACACATTCATCAACTATTACTCCACCAAGTACTTCAACAACGGGGAGTACTTCCACAAGAACCGGCTGGATGCACGTGCTTTGGCACGCAGGGTGCTGGCACACAATACAGAACCGCTCATGACGCCACCAGCGGTTATCAGCCTCAATAATTATGGCTTATACTATTCGAAAACAGCACTCGGCCTCCAGATTCTGCGCGACTTTGTCCTTGGACATAAGCGTTTTGATTTTGCATTTCGCAAATATATCGACAGGTGGGCCTACAAACACCCGCGCCCCGTGGATTTCTTCCGGACGATGAACGATGCGGCCGGAGAGAATCTGAACTGGTTCTGGAAAGGCTGGTTCTACAAGACCTGGAAAGTGGATCAGGCGGTGACAGGCGTCAGCTATGTGCATGACAACCCGGCTGACGGGTCGTACATCTCAATCGAGAATATGCGGAAGATGCCGATGCCGGTCGAAGTAAAAGTCTATGAGTCGAACGGTCATTCCGGAACCGTAAAGTTGCCGGTTGAGATCTGGCAACGCGGCGCGAAATGGGTGTTTAAATACAACTCCACCTCGCGGCTTGATTCTGTGATTGTCGATCCGAACCATATCCTGCCTGATATCAACCCCTCAAATAATGAGTGGGTCAGAAGAGATATTAATCAGTAATCAGTAACAGTTTGCCGATACTCCGGGCGGGGCGGCTTTTGTGGCTCTGCCCGGTATAGGCTGGCTGTACTAAATGTTCCTCGATTCATCGATACCCAAATTGAGGGGAATGGACAACTAACCACAGAAGCACCCGATGAATGGAGCTGAAACTCATGTTTGACTGACTTTTTTGTTCCCTCCGCTAAAGCAGGCGGCAATGAATAAGGATCTATTCCTGCCGCTGCGGGTTTAGCTAACTGATGAGGACTGGCTTTAGCCCCATATCAGGTTTTTTATGAACGGGCTCAATCAAATTTAAAAGCAAGTTTTCATTCATTTTGTATATTAATCCGTCTTTTAAACCTTTTATGAGTTGGTGTGTGTATGGAGCGATGTCGTTTTTTAAAGAACGTATTGATAGCGTTAGTTTTTTGTTTCGCAAGTATCAATTTGGTATTTGCCCAACATTCGGCCTATGACCAGCATCAGGCATTTGATCCTGCCTTTTTGAATCAACCGGGTACGGTCTACCGTGACGGATCAGGCAAACCGGGGCCCCGGTACTGGCAAAACCGGCCTGATTACAAGATATCGGTAACTCTGGACCCGAAAGATCACACACTCTCCGGCACCGACGAGATTCATTATACCAACAACAGTCCCGACGACCTGAATTACTTGTGGCTGCAGCTCGATCAGAATCTGTATAAACAGAGTTCCAGAGGATATGTAACCGCGAAAATGCCCAATCCCCGATACATCACACCGGATTTTAACGGTGGGTATACGATTCAGTCAGTTGAGGTCGAACTGAACGGGAGAAAGTACAAACCGAAATACATCATCACCGATACCCGGATGCAGGTCTTGCTGAACAAACCGGTTAGCTCCAGGGGAGGGGAGGTGACGCTCCGGATCAGTTACTCCTATCCGGTACCCCCGTTTCGTCAGCGCACCGGGTACTTTGAGACGAAAAATGGACCCATTTATGCAATTGCAGAGTGGTATCCCCGGATGTGCGTGTATGATGATATCATCGGATGGAACACACTGCCATATCTTGGGCGCGGCCAGTTTTACCTGGACTACGGAACAATCGATTACCGGATAACCGTCCCATGGAATTACCTGGTTGTCGGTTCCGGAGAGCTCGAAAACCCCAAGGATGTTCTGACTTCAACTCAGATTCGGCGGTTAAACAAGGCCCATCATAGTGGCAGAACAGTTATGATACGGTCGGCAGAGGAGGTGGGATCAAAAGACAGCCGGCCTGTTCATAACGGCACGTTAACATGGCATTTTGTGATGGAAAACACGCGTGATGTGGCCTGGGCAGCCTCTCCTGCTTTTGTATGGGACGCGGCACGAATCAACCTGCCTGATCACAAGACCTCACTGGCCGAGTCGGTCTACCCGGTGGAATCGGACAAACCGGATGCCTGGGGATCATCCACGCAGTTTGTGAAAGGCACGATAGAGTACGATTCGAAGCACTGGCTTCCGTATCCGTATCCAACGGCGGTCAATGTGGCCGCAAAACAGGGCGGCATGGAATATCCGGGAATGGTATTCTGTGGATACCGGGATTCCGGAGATGGACTCTGGGGGGTGACGACCCACGAAATAGGGCATACCTGGTTTCCGATGATCGTCGGTTCCGACGAGCGTGAATATGGCTTTATGGACGAGGGCTTCAATTCCTTCATCGATATTTACTCCACGCGCGGGTATGATAACGGGAAATTTGTTCCCTATAGCAGGATCGAAACTTCCATGCCGTTGGCTGCCCGGTATCTCAAAGCATCAGGCCAGCCCGATGCCATCATGACCTACCCGGATGTTGTTCAGCGCAACTATGTGGGTATGAATAACTACGCCAAACCCGCTATTGGTCTCTATCTGCTGCGCGAATATGTGCTGGGACATAAGCGTTTTGATTTTGCTTTCCGTACCTATATCAGGCGCTGGGCTTATAAGCATCCTACGCCCATGGACTTTTTCCGAACCATGAACGACGCTTCCGGGGAAAACCTGAACTGGTTTTGGAAAGGCTGGTTCTATAAGACATGGATGATCGATCAGGCTATAGAAAAGGTGACGTATGTACAAGATGATCCTGCAAAAGGTTCGCTGATCTCGATTGCCAATCTGGATAAATTACCTATGCCTGCAGAAGTGAAAGTTTACCAGTCAAATGGTAAATCTGGCAGTGTAAGATTACCTGTAGAGATCTGGCAGCGCGGTGGCAAGTGGCAATTTGAGTACGACTCCACCTCTCGTCTCGATTCCGTAGTCATCGATCCGGATGATCAATTGCCTGATGTGGACCGGTCAAATAACAAGTGGGTTAGAAGAGACCTCAAACAGTAAGCATCAAACAGTAACAGTACCACGCGTAGGTCGGACAGTTTGTCCGACAAGCTCCAATGTTTGCAGGTAAATATCGCCGTAGTACACACGTGGCACTATCTGCGGTCGGCTGTTACTTCCATAACATCAATAGTTTCTCGTTGCGGATATTGCTTGCTGCTTCAGGGGTTGGGGCAGCATTGATTGTGTTTATGCCCCAATCACTATTCTCAGCTTTTTAACCCCGCTTTTAAATGTTTTGACATATTTTCAGATCCAAAAGGATTATACTGCCTGATGAATTAAACAGAGGAGGTTTTGTTATGAAGAAAGGCTATATCAGAAAAATTGAATTGGTCATTCTGGTGTTGTTTACCGCGGCAAGCATCGTAATGGCCCAGGATCAACAGTCGGTGTACGATCAGCACCAGGCATTTGATCCGACCTTTTTGAATGAACCCGGAACAGCTTATCGCAGCGGAAGCGGTATTCCGGGGCCGGCATACTGGAAGAATGAAGCGGATTACCACCTCAACGTGAAACTGGAACCGGAACAAAACCTGATATCCGGTACTGATGATATCACATATACCAATAACAGTCCGGATGCACTGCCGTTCGTGTGGCTGCAACTCGATCAGAACCTGTTCAGCAAAGACTCCCGCGCCGCTTTGACTACGCCCTATATGATACCTGATAGTGAGTTTACTAAAGGATATGATATAAAATCGGTCAAGATTGAACAGAATGGGAAGACGATGAATGCCGATTATCTGATCTCGGATACCCGCATGCAGATCAGGCTGCCCGATGCCGTAAAACCGAAGGGTGGCAAACTCCGCATCATGATTGACTACTCGTATACGGTGAGTCCCCGTTTTATTCGTACAGGCCGAATCAACGCCAAACAGGGGCCGGAATTTTCAATTGCTCAATGGTATCCCCGGATGTGCGTATATGATGACGTTCGGGGTTGGAACACGTTGCCATACCTGGGAAATGGCGAATTTTACCTGGATTACGGCAATTTCGATTATAGCGTTACTGTGCCGTGGGACATGATCGTCGTCGGGTCGGGCGAGCTTCAAAATCCAAAACAAGTACTCACCAAGACGGAAATGGAACGGCTGGACAAGGCACAGAACAGCGATAAGACGGTTTTTATTATCAAACAAAATGAGGTTGGAAACAAAGATACCCGTCCGGTGCATAGCGGAGATTTGACCTGGCATTTCAAGATGCACAACTCGCGCGATGTAGCCTGGGCTGCTTCCAAAGCCTTTATCTGGGATGCGGCGCGAATTAACCTGCCGGATGGTAAAAAATCCCTGGCAATGTCGGCTTATCCCGAAGAAAGTGCCACAAAGAGTGGATTCCTCAGGTCGACACAGTACGTGAAGAGCACCATCGAATACAATTCGAAAATGTGGTATGAATATCCA
Organism: Balneolales bacterium; assembly: GCA_035266485.1. Lineage (GTDB taxonomy): Bacteria > Bacteroidota > Rhodothermia > Balneolales > DATFMH01 > DATFNI01. The sequence continues at coordinate 909 of DATFNI010000256.1, read as the reverse complement.
TGGCCGGTTGCGGTGTGTACCATCGAGCCCGGCGGCGGCATGGAATATCCTGGTATGGTCTTTTGCAGTTGGAAAGCTACCGGACACCGGCTCTGGCTGGTCATAACACATGAATACGGTCATAACTGGTACCCGATGACCGTGGGTTCGGAAGAACGCCGCTATCCGTTTATGGACGAAGGATTTAACACGTTTATCGATATTCTGTCCACGTTCAACTTCAACCACGATGAGTTCGGGTATTACGAACCATGGGTCAAAAATCCCAAGTTGCTGGTGCCTGCACTCAAGAAAGAGAAAGACCCGATCATGACACGGCCTGATGCCAGCAATGAGACGGGTCTCATTGCGTATAATAAGCCCGGACTCGGATTATATATCCTCAGGCAATATGTGTTGGGACCCAAGCGCTTCGACTATGCCTTCAGCAAGTATACCCATGAATGGGCCTTTAAGCATCCAACGCCCAAAGACTTCTTCCGTGCGATGAATAATGCTGCCGGCGAGAACCTCAACTACTTCTGGAAGGGCTGGTTTTACAAAGACTGGCTGATCGATCAGGCCGTTACCGATGTCCATTATGTGCATGACAACCCGGCTGACGGATCCCTTATTAAGATCGAAAACCTGCAGAAATTGCCCATGCCGGTGAAAGTGAAGGTCTATGAATCCAACGGCAAATCAGGCGAAAAAGATTTACCGGTTGAAATATGGCAGCGGGGCGGAAAATGGCAGTTTGAGTACAACTCGACCTCTCGCCTGGACTCCGTGATTGTGGACCCGGATCATCAATTGCCCGATATCGATCTCTCAAATAACAAATGGGTGCGACCCGATATCAGGCGTCGCAGGAGACGGTAGGATAATGATAAATGTGTAGGGGTAGGGGCAAGCACGGGGGCTTACCCC
>DATFNI010000255.1:0-2767 GCA_035266485.1 Balneolales bacterium | reverse complement strand
CGATGGCCACATCAGCCTTACGTGCTTCCGACTGTGCCTGGTGAAGCAGATCATTGCTTGTGGAATCGTCATGAACATAACCCTGGGCGTAGCTTAATTTTGCTGCATGGCCAAGGGATTTCTCCAGTTCATCATACGGGTTAGCCACTTCTGTCGGATTGACTTCCGAGCTCCCGCCACCCTCGAAATGTGGTGACTTAGCCATTCCTCCAATAACTGCAATTTTCCGTGATCTTCTGGAATTAAGCGGCAGAATATTATTGTCATTTTTAAGCAAAACGATGGCTTCGTCCGCTGCCGCGCGGGCCAGTGCATTATGCTTTTCCTTGCTGTATGTGGTGCCGGGTCTGTGATCGGCATGTGCACGAAGAATGATCGCCAGTACATCCGTCACGCTCTGATCAAGCACTTTCGGATCCAGCGTACCATTTTTGACTGCTTCGACGATCTTCCTGTCATTAATGCCACCGTTGCCGGGCATCTCAAGGTTAAGTCCCGCTTTTAAACCTTCCACACGATTATCAACGGCACCCCAGTCAGATACGACCATTCCTTTGTAACCCCAATCTTTTCGCAACACGGTATCCAGTAAGTAGGGATCTTCTGAAGCATAAACCCCATTGACTTTATTATAAGCACACATCACCGTCCAGGGGTGTGCTTCCTTAACGACCATCTCGAAAGCAGGCAGATACATCTCGTGAAGAGTCCGTTGGTCCACGTCCGAACTGACGATCATCCGTTCGTATTCCTGGTTGTTGGCATCAAAGTGCTTGAGCGAAGTCCCGACACCCTGGCTTTGGACACCCTCGACGAAAGCAGTTCCCATCTTGCCCGCCAGGTAAGGATCCTCAGAAAAATATTCAAAGTTACGCCCGTTCAGCGGCGAACGTTTCATGTTAACACCCGGGGCGAGCAAAATCTGAACGTTGTTGGCCTGGCATTCGAGTCCCATGGCCGAACCAACCTCATGTTCGAGATGCATATCCCACGTGGCGGCCATAGCCGATCCGGTAGGGAAACAGGTTGCCGGCACATTCTTACCAATGCCACTACCCTCCGATTTCCTGAGGCCACTCGGACCGTCAGTCATGAATATGGATGGAATATCCAATCGTTTGATTGGCTTTGTTTGCCAGAAATCCAAGCCGGAACAGAGGGATGCTTTTTCCTCAAGCGTCATTTGACTGACCAGCTTCTCAGCCTGGGCCCTGTAGTCATCCTTCTGGGCAAGCAAAGACAATGGTAGCAGCAGAAACAAAGCAGAAAATATGATAGCCGTTTTCATGTATACCAATTTTTGAAGTTCATATTGACCTGATTCACAGATAACCGTTTTTTGATCGTAAGTAATTTTAGAAGCAACGACACGCCCTTGGGAACAAAGCGCTTCCAGCTGTTAATGTAACATAAAAAATGATTCTGTACCTCACCCCCTGCCCCTCTCCACATTCGTGGAGAGGGGAAAACGGTTCGTTGGACTAGTATTTTGCATAAACTTCATCCCGGAGTACTAGCCCTTCTCCATGCATATGGAGAGGGGTTGGGGTGAGGTAAAAGCAAATTATATACTGCGTAAGCATTTCCTTATCATCTTCATAACGTCGCTCAGATTTCGCTCAACCTCTTCATTCCTGAATCGAATAACCCGATATCCAAGCCTCATTACTTCCCTGGTGCGTAATATATCCTTCAACCATTGATCATCCTGCAAGTGATAATCTCCGTCTACTTCTATGATCAATTTTCGTTGAACACAACAGAAATCGGCTATCACATAACTTTTAATCCTATTTCGAATCTCCAGATAGATAGGATGCTGTCTGCGAAACTTAAAGCCAAGGCACTTTTTATTTCGGAGCTGTTCCCACAAGATACGTTCTGCCGGAGTGGCATCTTTTCTAAGTTTCCTCACCCTTGAAAGTATGGAAGAGTCATGACTCCGCCATTTTGGTCCATTGAAGTCTTTGGGATCCATAGTTATGTTCTCTCTTGATGTTTACTTTAATAGTTATGTACTGTTAAATATGAAGATATGTAGTCTTAGTTGCAACCTCACCCCCTGCCCCTCTCCACATTCGTGGAGAGGGGAAAACGGTTCGTTGGACTAGTATTTTGCATAAACTTCATCCCGGAGTACTAGCCCCTCTCCATGCATATGGAGAGGGGTTGGGGTGAGGTAAAACCAATCAAACAAAAAAACCGGCTTTCTCCAGCGCTTCATATATCTCATCCTCCGTGGCAGACAGTTTCCCGGCATTTCCAATCGTATCCCCTGCGTAAACCGGGTACCAATTCTTCCTGGATCGATCAGTGAGTCCTGCCACATCAAATGGCTCGATGGTTTTGTAAATCTCTTCAATAAGCTCATCCCGTTCTTCCGGGACAGGATTACGCAGTGCCTTCTCATAACATTTGCGGGCTTGCGGACCAAATTCCGGATGATCATCCAACAGGAAAGACGGTGCTAATTCCGCTTTGCCCAGACGAATGGCTGATTCGCTATAACTGGCAGCGGTGAAATAGATCAGAGATAAAGCTGAAAACAGTTCGAAATCGTTGAAACTGGCCCATAAGGCACCAATCATTAGGGATCCCAGATCTTGTTCTTTTCTTGTGCTCTGCTCGTAGGAAGCGAGTGCCGATCTCAAATCACCCAGATCTTTATTTCCTTCCAGGATTTCTCCAAGACGCATGATACCCCTCAGGTTTAAGGGAAAACCGGTCGACATCATGGGATCCACAAAACCTGCGGCGGCTGGCAACA
>DATFNI010000254.1:0-11544 GCA_035266485.1 Balneolales bacterium | reverse complement strand
TTTGGATACTTGATTGAATAGGTTTTCAATCGTGCCATCCGACTGCGATTCCGACAGTTCGATGTGAATGGCATCACCATGTAATTCCGATTTGAGCTCATCCGGGGTACCCTCTACTACAATTCGTCCACGGTCTACAATGGCCAGCCGCTCAGCCAGGCGGTCTGCTTCTTCTAGATAATGGGTTGTCAGCAGAATTGTGATATGCTCGTCGTTTACAAGGTTTTCAATCTCATTCCAGAGATCAGAACGCGCTTTGGGATCCAGGCCGGTTGTCGGCTCGTCCAGAAACAGAACCTGCGGACGGTGTACCAGTCCCATGGCCACGTCAAGTTTACGCTGCATACCGCCTGAATATGTGCGTGTGATACGATTAGCAGCATCCGACAGTCCAAAGCGGTCCAGTAATTCATCAACCCGGTGTGTTAGTTCACTGCCTTTCATTCCATACAATTGCCCCTGCAGCGTCAGGTTTTCCCGGCCGGTCGCCTCTCGGTCTACGCCCGATTTTTGGGCAACACAGCCAATGGATTCGCGCACTTTGTCCGGATATCGGACAACATCCAATCCCACTACACCGGCCTCTCCAGATGTTGGCCGGGAGAGTGTAGTAAGAATTTTGACCGTCGTCGATTTCCCCGCGCCATTTGGTCCCAGCAGACCAAAAATGGTTCCCGATTTTACAGAAAAACTGATGCCGTCTAATGCACGGATTTTATCCTGGTATACCTTTACTAAATTCTGAACCACAATAGCATACTCATTTGGCATGTCTAAAGCATTTGTTATTGATTTCATATGGTTACATGAACGTATTAATATGTATTCAATTTCAGATTATTGGTAGTCGTTTAATTGTTGTAAGCCGCCTATGTGTCAGTAACTGAGCTCTTCGCAAAAAAAACCGTGCATTTCAATAACCTCAATAATCGTTTCTCCTGGTGTATCCACGCATTCGATACGTAACACATTGTCGCAGTCTTCAAGATCAATGGAACAATCGAGTACCCCGGACAATTTTTTTAATTCCCGGTACAAATGGATGAAGACCGAACTGCTGTCAATATTTGTACGAAAAACATAAATATCTGACATATCCTGTCTCTGGTGTTCGTTTAGTGCTGTAGCATGCATGCAATTGACATAAAGGTTATCGTAAATCCTGGCCGATTTTCTTGATTTGTTACAAGACAGAACCAACTCATTCACAGGATTTTCCTCTTTTCTTTGATTGTAGATCTGCCCTGAATACGTAAATTTTCCTTGTATTCAACCAAGTCCAACTCACAGCCATCATTAATGATGATATTTTTGCCGCGAACCACTTTTGCCTTCGTGCCGGCCAGGCGTATTTCGTCCCCCTCTATTGAATCTGCCTGAAGGGTTCCATTGTCAAAATTGGATGGCATAAAGAGAAATTTGACCATCTGGGTAACCGAAGACTTAGAGCCTTTACGGATAGTAATTTTGTTGCCGCCGATCTCGGCCACTCTCGACCGTCCATATGTCCTGATGGTGACCTCATCGGCGTTAAGAAGTCCTTCGATCGTCAGTTGCCCGTCTGCCCTGAATATTTCCGTCTCACAGTTTTTTTTGATCGTTACATATCCCTTTAATTTGACATCGTCGCCCTTCACATTTCCACCGGTTGTTATCCCACCTCTCAGCACTATCTTATGGGATTGTACATCACCGCTGGCATCCAGATTCCCGGTGATGACCGCAGTGTCTGATTTCGAGGTGCCTGTTATTGATATAGAACCCACCACCCTGAGATTTGCAGCTTTTAGATTCCCATTTACTTTTGAATCCCCGACTGACTTAAAATTGACGCAGTCCATATCACCTTTTACGATACCGTTTCCTATCACGCGTGCATTATTAAAATATCCGCCGCCGGTACTATTTTCTCCGATAATCTTGAAATCATGTCTTGCAGTGCTATTCATGATAATGACTCCCCTAAATTTTTCTGCTTTCATTAACTCGTATGTTTGAGTCGTTCTCTTTCTCAAAAGTATCTTTGTATTCGACGACATCAATCTGGCAACCGGGGCCAATCTTGATATTGTTACCACGTACTACTTTTGCAGTAGTATTTTCCAGATAAATGTTGTCGCCTTCGATGGTTTCAACTGAAAGAGCGGTTTCCAACGGCCATCCGGAAAAGAATGAACCAAGAAATTCCCTGAGTCCCGATGCTCCTCCGGTCCTTATATCAATTTCTTCGCCTCCGATATCCGTTGTCGAACAGGGAGCATATATGATGATTTGAATCTTGTCCGCATTGAGTAGTCCGCCAATTTTGAAGCCCCCGTGCGAGTAAAACGCTTCTGAGCTTACGTCTTTGGCCACACCAAGCATGCCACGGTTCTCGACTTGCGTTGCCGTTACACCGCCGGTTATATCAATCTTCCCATCAATCATCACGGTATCGCTTTTGATATCACCCCTGATATCCGACTTGCCTGATACTTTGAAGGTTTCAGCCTTTATATTTCCATTGATGGTACTTAACCCATTGATCTGGAGATCATTACACTCCACATCGCCATTAATCTCTCCTTTTCCGTTTATCTGAACGGTGTCGAAACTCCCGCCCGCCGAACTCCCGACACCGTTGATTCGGAGATCATTCTTCGCTTGTTTTTCCATCTGTCACTCCCTTATTGACAAGTTTGGTTTTAAATTCTTCCGTTGTATCAGCAATATTTAACTGCGTTACTATTTTTGTCCCATTATCAAAAACGATTTGATTGGGAATTGTGGACAGTAGACAGGCTGATACCCCAAGTTTTCGTATAAAGATCAATTCACATTGCCCGTTCTGAAAAGAGGCAAAATGATCATCCAGGATGTTGATTATGATTTTCCCCTCTTCTGCGCTTATCTCGCCGGACCTGAGCAGGCTGTCGAGAAGGTACATGTACAGGACGTTTGTAAAACTGCAGGTCGTTTTCTTTCCGAACGACTGTTCGTACAGGTCCAGGGCAACAGGCGAAACGATGTCTTTATCCAACAAATCCTGTCGCTGAATCTGTAAATCGGATGGATTTGGGGAGAGTATCTCTGCCAGTTCATCGAGGGATGCCCCCTCTTTCATGTTTTTTATCTTGCCGATTCTGTCCAGGATCTTTTCGCGCGGGAAAAAGGTCTCCTGACCGGTGAATGTCGATTTGCGAATAAACCAGTCTTCCGGGATCAGCATTTTTCGTTTCCACCGGTAAAGCTGACCGTACGAAATGTCGGTTAATTCCAGTAATTCCTTTTTTGAAATTAATTCCGTTTCCAATTCAAATTACCTCACGAAAGTGAATGATATCGTTGCTCCATATAAAGTAACATAACACTGTTACGTTGTCAATAGGCTTTTATATTAAATAATACATTATTTCGGAATGTATATTAATTGCTAAACGTAACAGTCCTCTTGTACACTCTCTCGTCGTATTGGTTTCCGAAAGGATAATTTGTCTATAGAAATCAGTATCTATACCTGTGGTTCTTATTGTTTAGTCGAACCTGTCTTTACCGGTCTTCTTATCCTGTCGCCTGTGTTCGGCTTCCATATCGGTAGGATCATCAACCGGCGGAGCGTTTTTAACGGCTTTCCAGTCGAATTTGGCGTCCAATGGAGTCAGGGCTTTCTGCGGATCGAAGATGCGGTGATCCTCTGGTAATGCATTGTAGGGTGTAAAGTCGGGCTTGTCCCTAAACAAATCGGAAAGATCTGTGGCGCTTGCATCATATTGATTCAGGTAAGGCACGCCAAGCACGTTCCAGATTGTCTTATGGATGCTCCCAAAACTGTAATGGACATGTCCGACATAATCCCTTTTAGCCCAGGGCGAGATTACCATCAGTATGCTCCTGTGTGCATCTACATGGTCTACCCCGCTTTGCGGGTCATCTTCCGTTACGATGATCGCCATATTCTTCCAATAGCGTGTATGCGACAAAAATTCAACGAGTCTGCCCAAAGCAAGGTCATTGTCGGCCATATAGCTTTCGACAAAAGGATAACCATCTTTCGGCCGTTCTCCGGAACCATGATCGTTCGGAAGGTAAACAGTCATCACTTGTGGAAGCGTGTCATTCGGACCGGCCCAGCGCTTGTTGAATTCTTTTTTGAACATCGCGAAACGGAATTGATCCGGAACGGCCGTATTGAATGTGGCGTAGATATGGGAGCTGTTGTTGAACACGCCCGGTGAGACCGGATAGTTGACCAGGTAGCGTATGCCGGCATACTTAAAGGCCTGCTTCTCGTAACCCGGAGCCATCTCCAGACTGAAGCCGAAGTTGAAAAAGCCGACCCCATGACGCATGAACTGATCCCACATGGCTCCCTCTTCATTATAGTCTTCGGGATAATACGATGCTGATGCTCCCACAAATCCAAACTTGCCCGGAGCTTTGGAAAACAGATCCAGATTGCGTTTTCCACCGTAAGAAGCCGCAGCGCCCGTTTCCATCCACTCGTTGGGATAGTTGTCAACCAGCCATCGATGGCCGTCGGCGGATACATCCGAATCGGTATAGAAATTGTCGGATATGGCAAACATGCGGGCCAGAGCCAGGTGATTCGGCATGACCGTAGCGTCGGTCACTGTCTTCGTGCCGTCTTCGTTAGAGAAGGTGACATGCTCCCCATAGCGTGCCAGTGCAGCATCTCCCCGGCCCTTTTTGATTTGCCCGAACACCTCATCGTATGTTCTGTTTTCCTTAGAAACGAAGACGATGTACTTGATAGGGCTTTTTTTCTGACCGGGATAGAGAGGCACCGGATTGTTTTTACGGGCTGTAAAAGCAGGATTATCAGCTTTCCGGAACCGGAAATTGTTAGAGATGACATCCTGCGTTAATTTATCGAGCTGACTATCAGCCGGGATATCAAAGACGGATACGGTGCCCTTCATAATATTGCCGATATAACTTCCTTCAGGTCCCATGTGAAAATCGGATCCGCCATTTGGTCCGCTTCCAAATCCTTTTGCATTTGCCACGATCAGTTTCTTACCGTCCTGACTAACCCTGAGTTTTGACGGAAACCAACCGACCGGGATATGACCAAGCAGTTTCATTGCCGGGATATCGATTACACCCACGGCATTGATACCTGATTCAGCCACATACAATCGTTTTCCATCGGGAGATACTGCCAGTCCAAATGGAATGATTCCCCTGAGACGGTCAATCCTGGGATCGAGGGTGAGTTTAACGGTATGAACCACGGTATCCTTCTTTGCCGAAATCACCGAGATGTTGTCGTTGTTGCCGTTGCTTACAAATACATAATCCCCGGTAGCGACGACGGAGTTGGGACTGGAACCGCCTACCGCAGGTATCCCATTGATCTTCTGTCCAACCAAAACCCCTGTCTTTATTTTAGAAATGACATGAGAGGCATCGTTATTTATATCTACTGTCCATACTGAAAACGATTGCGGCACATTGGGATCACCAAGACCGGGTATATTTAATGTATCATTATGGATCCCTTCTTTCATCTCCTTCGATCCGTAGGCGAAAGCGGGGAAATGGAGTCCGGTCGAGTCCAGGTTATCTTTAGTCAGACCACCGACCAGGTGATATTGGAACATACCGGCGTTGGCGACATAAGCCCGAGAACCATCCGGAGACAGTGTGATACCAAACGGATAGCGGCCCACCGGAACATTGGCAATCACCTTTCTCTTATACGTGTCGATGATGATCATTCTAAAACCGATCTGATCGACCGCATATAACCGGGAGCCATCCTTACTCAGGACCATATCCCCAATATAGCCGTCCGTATAATCGTGACCATCCTCCTTCATGGCGCAATGAATTACACCTGTTCGCTTGCCCGTGTTCAGGTTAAAAATGTAGATTTTGTTCTCGGTCCCACCTGCTACATATACGGTTTGGTTATCAGGTGAGATGGTGAGGCCCATGAACACCGCTGCAAGTACGCCTTCATCATTACGGGCACCTGGAGGTATCTGCATAACCTGCGGATCATCCCCGGTGATATTGTGTATGACCGATATGGAAAATGGTCGTACGCCCGAGTTGGCTGTGACAGCTACTGAACCATCCGGACTCAGTGTCAATCCGTATGGATGTGGCGCAACAGTGATTTGATGTCCCAAAGGTGTGAGGAGACGACCGTTTGGAATCACAGTAATTGCGTCCTGGTGTATTTGTGTACTTGCCGTATCAGCAGGTGCGCTGATCACCCAGTGTTGATCCTCATGTGAACATCCGATGGCGAGAAATAGGACAAGTGTGAGAAGGCTGAATGTCTTCATGAATTCTGTTTAAAAATGAATATCCAACTTTCCAATCATAACGATGAAAGGCACTTGATTTCGCCAAACAAAAATCGATGATGCCGTTCAAGTAACAATATATGCAGACGACACATATACTGTCGACTAACATACGGGCACCGAATAAGATAGACCACGTGTCCCTAATGAAGCATTAACTCCTCATTATCATTTTGCGAAGATGAGCTTCTGCAAAAGTGATATCCTTCACAGTGAGTGTCAAAAAATCAATTAAAACATTACCATGTTAATACCGGCAAGATGTAGTACGATGATCGTGAGTCCTACGATGATGCGATAGTATCCGAATATTTTAAATCCGTGGCTGGTCAGGTAGGTGATGAATGATTTGATGGCAAACATGGCGACGATGAAAGCCACTACGGTGCCGACAACGAGCAACCCGATTTCATTACCCTGAAAACCGGGACCCTTGAGATAGAATTCAAGAAGTTTATAACCTGTTGCGGCAACCATTGTGGGAACAGCCAGGAAGAACGAGAACTCAGCTGCCGTTTTTTTGTTCAGTTTTCCAAAGAGCCCGCCGATGATGGTGGCACCGGAACGGGACGTGCCCGGTATCAGGGCAAAACATTGGAACAGACCGACCAAAAACGAGGTTTTGTAACTGACTTCCGTATCACCATGCTCCTCGGAATCCTTGAAATAGTAGTCGACCCAGATGAGAATAAACCCACCTATGAACAGGGAAATGGCTACAACCAAGACATCTCCCAGCAGGTAGTTAATCGTTTTGATAAGTGACAGGCCCACTACGGCTGCCGGAACAAAGGCGATGAACAGTTTCCAGTAAAACTTGAAGGACTGGATAAATCGGCGCCAGTATAACACCAGCACAGACAAAATTGCGCCTAGTTGTATGGCAACGGTGAATGCTTTTGTGAAAGGATTTTCCGCGATTCCCATCAAGGAGGAACCAATGATCATGTGGCCGGTAGATGAAACGGGGAGAAATTCGGTGAGGCCTTCGATGATGCCAAGGATTACCGCCTGTAAGTAGTTCATATATAGCAGATTACTCTTCTAGTGTATATATCTGTTCTAGAGATTCGGCAAAATACACAAAAGAGAGGAAAAGTTAATAATCCTGAGAATGTAGTCAGTTGTCATAGAAACATCTGTCGTCAATTACCATCGACAAACAATTACGAACTACTGACCACAGACTATTGACAATCTGCCAATTCTGCCATTTTCATCTTGCGAACAGCCTCAACGGCGTCGTTAAGAGGTACCTTTGTTTCGTCTCGATACATGCGGATTGCATCCAGTTCCCTGTCTTCCCTGAGAAGCTGCATCACCCGCTCCTGGCCTGACTCATCGAGTGGTCGTTGTTTTCCACGTAACAGAAACAGGGTGTTAAGACGTTGCCATTGAGTCATTTAGTCTCTCCGTCGTGTTTATTTTTTCCTAAGTTAAACCTTGGATGGGGTTTTAGTCTTATTTATTATCGTCAGCCGATGTTATTTTATTGAATACCTTGTGTAAAATTATTATTAAAAAAGATAAATGGATATTGGTTTTCGGCGTTTCTAACGCTCAATCTGAGACATGCAAATTACTAATTATTTTGATTATAAATTAGACAAAACGCCGATATCTCATATATTCGAAGTTAAGTAATACCGGGAGGATTTCTTTTTGTTCTGATGAAAAAAACTCTACTCGTCCTTTTTATCGCCATATTCTCATCGTTGTCAGAAGCACAGAATGCTCATATTTATCTTCGCGTTAATCAGATTGGATATTTACCGGGAGATGCCAAAATAGCTCTGGCATTTTCCGGAAGTAAGCAATCCATTAGTTTCGAACTGGTTGACGTCCGGGATAGCAGACGGGTCTGGGGTCCGGTGCATGTGAGGAAAAACAGTGGCGCCTATGGCCGATATCACTATCACTATTTACTGGATTTCAGCACCTTTCGTAAATCCGGAACCTACAAAATCAGAATCCTTAAGACCGGTGAAGAATCGGTGCCGTTTCGAATCGGCGCGGATGCCTACCATGATCTGGCCAACAAGATGCTCATTTTTATGCGACAGCAGCGATGCGGGTACAATCCGTTTATGGACCAGGTTTGCCATCAGAAGGATGGCCGCACCGCATACGGCCCCATGCCGGACGGTACCTATATCGATGTAAGCGGTGGGTGGCATGACGCCGGTGATTTCCTGAAATACCTGATGACCTCGAGTAACACGGTCGGCAGGTTGCTATTCTGTTACATCGAGAATCCCGGGAAATTTCCCGATGAGGTCGTTGAGCTGGGTCATCCTGTTCCTAACGGCATCCCTGATGTGCTGGATGAGGCAAAGTGGGGCCTGGAATGGATGCTGAAAATGCATCCTGCTCCTGACGAGCTGTTTCACCAGGTTGCCGACGACCGGGATCATCTCGGAGTGGTGTGGAAGCTGCCATCGAAGGATTCGGCGAACTATGGATGGGGTCCGGGCAGCTATCGTGTTGTCTACTATGCAACCGGAAAGCCACAGGGACTCGGGAAGTACAAGAACACATCCACAGGCATTGCCAACCTGGCTGGAAGGTATGCTGCGGTTATGGCTATGGCATCGCAAATATGGGAAAAAGATCTCGGGGACACGGTCACAGCAGACCGTTTTCTAAGAGCGGCAAAGCAGGTATATCGGATGGGGTTAGCCCAACCAGGCAACCAGGAAGGAACACCGTACCTCTCTCCTTTCCGGTATCACGAGAGCACCTGGGCTGATGACATGGAATGGGGCGCTGCTGAGTTATATAAAGCAACCGGGACAAAAAAGTACCTGGGCGAGGCAATAACATTTGCACGAAAAATCGGTAGTACCTCCTGGATGGGTAAGGATACGACGCTGCATTACCAGTATTATCCCTTCATGAACCTTGGACATTACGAGTTATATCCATTGGTTGATAAAGCTTTCCAGGACACACTCTCCGGTTATTATCGAACCGGTCTGCAGGCCGTCTATGACAAGGCAAAAAAGAACCCGTATACGGTGGGTTTTCCATTTATCTGGTGTTCGAACAACCTGGCATCGGCTTTGATCAACCAGGAGATATTGTATGAAAAGATGACTGGCGACACTACATATCACCGGATGGCACTGTCTGCCCGAGACTGGCTGTTGGGCCGGAATCCATGGGGCGTCAGCCAGTTGATAGGTTTCGGCACTCATTATCCCACCGAACCACAAAATTACCTTGAATATCTTACCCATCGGCAGGTTACAGGCGGTTTGGTTGACGGTCCTGTTTATACATCAATCTACAATCGGTTCAAGCGGTTTATCCAGCTATCAAGACCGGATCCCTATGCGGCCTTTCAGTCTGATCATGTGGTATACCATGACGACTGGTACGATTTCTCCACCAACGAACCAACCCTGGACGGTACAGCAGAAGCAATGGTGTGGATGAGTTTTCAGTGAGTTTGTCTGTTGTCAGTTGTTGATTGTTAGTGTCTTCTTCTTCCCCGCATGTCGCAAGTCTGTGTACTTGTGACATACCAACCCAAGTAATGACTAGCCCTGTCTCTTTTCCAGCATGTTTCGGGCTTTATTAATTGCTCGCTTATACCCGTCCGGCATGTTTAAGGTTGGAATTTCATCGAAACCGAACAGAGCTGCCTCTTTGTGTTCATAACTTTTCTGAAGGATAACCGATTCTGAAACAATAGGTTCACAAAGATAGGCGGCAATAAACACATTAACCTTATTTTTGATATTGTACATCCAGCAATCGAGGATGCAGCGAGCTGACGTCTCGATCTGCAGTTCCTCCCGGATCTCCCTTTCAACGCACTGATCCGGCGTCTCATCCGGCTCGATTTTCCCGCCCGGCAGTTCCCACTCATCCCGTTCATTCTTCAATAGCGCGACCTTCCCGTTGATGACAAGGACACCTTTGATTGAAACCGGGTATTTCCGGGCGAACCGGTCGGATGGCAGGATTTTGAACAGGATGCGAAGGATGGCATTCATCACCTTCCTTAGTTAATCATATAACTTATAGGACAATCCAAACGCCAAAGCCACTCAATTGGGCCAAAATCAGACTGATGCATAATTAATCATGACTATAAATCGAATTTGGATCAAGTATCAGTATTCAGAAAGACGATCAAATTTTTTAAAACTTTCTGATGTCTATGTGGATTTACACTCCCAACGGTTCCTGCGATGTTCTTTTACTTCAGCCAGGGTATATTCAGATTCCTCTTCATCATAAGCTTTGCTTAGATTTTGTGAAGACAGGGTATACCAATCTGAAGTTTCATCCTCCAGCAGAATCACAATCAACTTACTATTCCTGGGCAACTTTATTTTTTCCTCAAGTTGGATCTTCTCTCCGTCGTAGATGGCTTTTAATGCTTTCATTGGAGTCCTTTTTTTTAACACCTTAAATTAGGTAATTTTATCATTTATTTGAATCCCTAACATTCATTTACATATTGAGTTTTATATCATTCATTTCTCAGGCTTTCAACCGGGTTCGCCAGTGCTGCACGGATAGACTGCCAGCTAATGGTTACGAGTGCAATTATCATCGCCAGTCCTCCGGCCAGCGCAAACGTCCATACGCCGATATTTACATGATAGGCGAAATTCGCCAGCCACTTATGCATCACATACCATGCGATCGGAACGGCAATCAGAAAGCCGATTCCCACAAGTTTCAAAAAGTCTTTTGAGAGTAGGGCTACGATGCCCTTAACTGAGGCTCCGAGCACTTTGCGGATACCGACTTCTTTGGTTCTCTTTTCAGTGGTATAAGAAGCCAGTCCAAACAACCCAAGACATCCGATGAAGATCGCAAGGATAGAAAGAATGTTGAAGATCTTTCCCATTGTAAGACAGATGATTGATAAAATCCATATTGCCTGGAATACCGTTGGATGCCGTAACTCCTTCTACCCCTTTTAATTGGCTAAATTCATTCTTAATGATCGGATATCGTTTTCCCAATGCCCTATGCTCCAGCGGCACAATCAAGACTTGGTTCTCATTAAACCCCATATTATGATTCATCACATAATGGAGCTGATGATTAACCAGTAGTGTGAACGTGATAAGAAGGATCGCTATGGAAAATTGGGCAACTACCAACCCCTTTCTCAGCAGCGTACCACCCAGTTTTATAACATCCGATTTACTCAGCACACGGCTTGTTTGGAATGATGAGAAGTACAATGCCGGGTAGCTGCTTC
>DATFNI010000253.1:0-2905 GCA_035266485.1 Balneolales bacterium | reverse complement strand
CGCTGGGCATGGGTGCCATGATCACCTACGGTTCTTATCTGAACAAGCACCAAAACATACCCGAAGCAGCTGCCTACGTGGTATTATTCGATTTTATGGTGGCCTTCCTCGCAGGGCTCCTGATCATCCCGGCTCTGTATGTTGCCCAGCATCATGGTATTCAGATCTATCAGAAAGGATCGCTTGTGTCGAGTGTTGGCCTGGTTTTCCAAGTGCTTCCACAATTGTTTCACTCGATGAGTCCCATCGTCGGCGTCATTGTCGGGGTGACCTTCTTTGTTCTGTTGAGCATGGCTGCACTCACATCGACCATCTCATTACTCGAGGTTCCTGTTGCCTATGCGATCGACGAACATGGTATCCCCAGAAAAAAGGCCGCCGCGTTCATCGGCATGGGAATTTTAATTCTTTCGATTTTTATCTCGTTTGATATTTCCTGGATTGATATCTTATCGACCGTTTTCAACGACATTGGATTACCGCTTGGTGGATTACTGATCAGCCTTTTCCTCGCGTACGTCTGGAAAACCGATAATGCACTGATGGAAATCGACAATGGTTATCCGAATTCTAAAAATTCGTTTTTCGGTAAATTATGGCCGATATTTATCCGGTATATCTGCCCGGTTTTGATAGGTATTGTTTTTTTTATTACTGTACGCAGAATTTTCTACTGAAAACCGACAATGAACAGTGATTTCGTAATCTCTGTTATAGCTAAGATATGTGGAAACCAATACTGCTGAGTTCCCTGCTTGTGTAACTCAGACAGTGCACGTAACTTCACGAACATTAAATATGTTTTATATATGCCAAAAATCACTACAGCTGACATCAAAAATGGAGTAACCTTCCTTCTTGATGGTCAGATTTATCAGATTATTGAATTTCTCCACGTCAAGCCAGGAAAGGGCGGCGCTTTTGTCCGCACAAAGGTAAAAGGTGTGGTAAACGGGAAGGTTCTCGACAAGACCTTCCGCTCAGGCGAATCGCTTGAGACGGTACGCGTGGAACGTCATCCCTACCAGTTCTTGTATAGTGATGGCGATATGTTCCATTTTATGCATAACGAAACCTACGAACAGATCATGATACCTGCCGACCAGGTGGCCGGTGCCCAATTTATGAAGGAAGGCTCGGAGGTAACGATTGTTATCAATGCCGATGACAATCAAATTCTGTTCAATGAAATTCCGGATCATGTAAACCTTGAAGTAACACAGACGGAGCCCGGAATTAAAGGAGATACAGCACAGGGAGGATCGAAATCTGCCACGCTCGAGACAGGTGCTGTTATTAATGTCCCGCTTTTTATTAACGAGGGGGACGTGGTTCGAGTCGATACGCAGAGTTCTGCATATATCGAACGAGTAAAGACCTCATAATAATTAATCGGATACTATGGATCTAAAACTCATAAAAAGCCTTCTCAATCTGATCTCAAACAGTGAAGTTAATGAAGTAACGATTGAAGAAGGCGACTTCAAAATTCAAATAAAGAAACAAGCTGACCAGATAACCAGTAATCAAACACCCGTATATATACCGGCACCTGCACCTGTTCCAGCAGCCGCTCAACAAGCTGCCGCACCGGAAGCCAGTGGTTCCAATAACCAGGAAGCAGAAGCGGGGAACAGCAAGAATATCATCATTCGCTCGCCTATCGTCGGTACTTTTTATCGTTCTTCATCACCCGATAGTGGTCCTTTCATTAAAGAGGGGGACACAATAGCCAGAGGTGATACCCTTTGCATCGTTGAAGCGATGAAAATCATGAATGAAATTGAATCGGAACATGCCGGCAAAATCATCAAGATTCTTGTTGATGATTCGCAGCCGGTCGAATTTGACCAACCTTTATTCGAAATAGAGCCATCCTAATCGCTCATGTTCAAAAAAATACTTATTGCAAACCGCGGTGAAATTGCCCTTCGCGTCATCAGAACGTGTAAGGAAATGGGTATCAACACCGTGGCTATCTACTCAACGGCCGATCAGGACAGTCTGCATGTAAAATTCGCCGACGAGTGCGTGTGCATCGGCCCCCCTCAAAGCAAGGACAGCTATCTCAAAATCCCCAGAATCCTTGCAGCCGCTGAAATTACCAATGCTGAAGCCATCCATCCGGGTTATGGATTTCTGTCGGAAAACGCGGAATTTTCCCGCATTTGCCAGGAACATGATATTAAGTTCATAGGTCCCAGTCCGGAGATGATCGCCACTATGGGCGACAAGTCCAGGGCAAAGGAAAACATGATCAAGAATGGTGTTCCCGTGGTGCCAGGCAGCGATGGTATCGTTGAGACCGTCGGGCAAGCAAAGAAAATAGCCGCTGAGATCGGTTACCCTGTCATGATCAAGGCATCAGCCGGCGGAGGCGGACGCGGAATGCGCCGCGTCATGGAAGAAAAAAACCTGGAGCGTGCGTTCGAATCGGCACGATCGGAGGCGGAAGCCGGATTCAACAATCCCGATGTGTATATCGAAAAACTGATCGTGGAACCGCATCACGTCGAGATACAGATTCTGGGTGATCAGCACGGCAACATCATCCACCTCGGAGAGCGTGATTGTTCCCTGCAACGTCGTCACCAGAAAATTCTTGAGGAATCCCCCTCACCCCTGATGACCCCCGAATTACGGGAAAGGATGGGACAGGCAGCGGTCGATGCCGGGAAATCGGTCAATTACGAGGGTGCCGGAACGGTTGAATTCCTCGTCGACAAAAATCTAAACTTCTATTTCATGGAGATGAATACCCGGATTCAGGTAGAACATCCCATCACTGAAGAAGTTACGAACTACGACCTGATACGGAATCAGATTGAAATAGCAGACGGCCAAAAACTGGAGATAAAACCTCTGAAAATGCGTGGCCACGCCATCGAATGCCGTATCAATGCCG
>DATFNI010000252.1:0-20461 GCA_035266485.1 Balneolales bacterium | reverse complement strand
CAGCAGCAACAAGCGAGGGGATCAATGCCTCGTAATATTCAAGTCCTCGACGATGCGGGATCTCCAGAGCAAATAAAGCACCACCGAGAGGGGCACTAAATAAGGCTCCAAGAGCTGCTCCCATTCCGCTAAATGTGAGTGTGCGGATGATATCTCCGTGGAGCCTGAGTTTTTCCCCAATTCTGCTGCCCAGACTGCCGATGATTTGCACGAGTGGCGCCTCCGGTCCGGCACTCCCGCCAAAACTAATGGATATGAGTGAGGTTATTGTCATTGACGGGGTTTGCCGAATATCAATACTTCCTTTTTTCATATTGATATTGTTGACCACGGCTGAAATTTCACCGCACTGACCCAGAACCTTAAGGGAAATACCGACAAACAATCCACCTAATGCTGTTATGATCCATATCGGATTGATTGACCGTAGCCAGACAGGCAGGATACTGTACAATGCCGGTTTGCCCACATCCCACACCAAATGGAGGATTTCCTTTAGCACGAGGATATAAGCCGATGACAAAAGGCCACCTAGAATACCTACTATAGCAGAAAGAATGATCAGTTTATTAAAGGGGATCCGTCTATTACGCTTTTTCTGCGTTTCCGGAAGAATCTTTTTAAGGAGATTTTGGATCATGGGCATTGTATTATTGCTAAAGTACCTGTGTCCCGACAATCAACCCATAATTATACGGCTGTTCTACAACAATCTCAGGTTTAATTGCGAAGTGTGGCCCGTAAACGATCTGGCTTCAGCAACAAATCGAGGGCATCATTGATGCTCGTACAGATCACATCAGAGACCATAAAAGACGGAGTAGCGATTCCTTCTTCCTGGATCACAAGCAATCCCAGTTTTGATTCCTTCAGCATTAAGCGGTCATTTAAGCCATTGCCGATACAAATAGTTTTATCAGCACCCAGTTTTTTGATAAAACCGGCTTTTTCCTCGTCCTGTTTGTCTGGCCGAATTACATGGACCTCGCAAGGCATGCTATCCATCTCGTGGTGAACCGAACCGTGAGTGTCAGCGGTTAATACATAAATCCTCAGGTATTCGGATAGTTCTTTGAGTCTGGGAGGAACGCCTTGTTTCAGGTAGCCATCAAGTGCAAGGGTTCCGTTAAAATCAAGAACCAGATACTGGAATTCGAGTTTTTCCCGTCCAGGGATATTGATTTGAAGCATAATTATATCACCCAAAAACAAAATTAATATTTCCGCCATCATGACTGATGGTCTGTCCTGTAACAAAACCTGCATGGGGAGAAAGAATCCATGCCGCGAGGGATGCCAGTTCTTCCGGTTTGCCCATTCTGCCAACCGGAATGGCTTTTGATATCGTTTCTTTGGCTTCCGATATAGATTGTTTATTTCGCTCAGCAATACTTTTGACAACGCGCTCAATAGCAGGGCTGTCATGCGAACCGGGAGCAATAATGTTCACAGTTACACCGCTTGAGGCGATCTCATGTGATAACGTTTTTGCGAAACCGACGACAGCCATTCGCATCGCATTGCTGAGCACCAGATCTTCAACCGGCTGTTTCACCGACTGACTTTCAATAAAGAGTACACGCCCGTATTTACGAGAAACGAGACGGGGAACGAGCCTAAGGGCCAGATCAATCTTCCAGCGGAGAACCAAATGATAGGCTTTGTCCCATTGCTTCATAGTTGTTGAAAGTGCAGATCCCGTTGGCGGACCACCGGCATTAAATACGATGCCGTGCAATGGGTTTGATCCAATCATGTGTTCAATCTGGTTGTGAACAGTAGCCTTTTGCAGATCGCCCGTTATACAATCCATTGTCTGGGGATACTTTCTGGCCAATTCATTCAACTTCGACTGTCGCCGTGCAATGGCGATAACCTTAGCTCCTTCCTCAAGAAGTTGTTCTGCGATGGCACGCCCGAATCCCCCGCTTGCCCCACATACAACGAAACGCTGATTAGCTAATTCTAAATCCATATCAGTGAGTTTATGCTTTGAAGTTGTTACAGACAAGATAAAAGATTCAACGAATTGGGAAATAAGGAAATAAGCGGTCAGACAGCATCTAACGACTGAAACTCCATCCAATAACAAATGCAGGTAAACGTTGTCATCATATTCTAATAGGATGCTATTTCTTTTTATCTCTGTTATAATCAGTAAAAAAATCGTAATATATAAAGCTGTACCCATTCATCAATTTTTCTAAAGTGAATATTCGGAACGTTGCTATCATTGCCCACGTAGACCACGGTAAAACCACACTTGTTGATCAGATGCTGCGACAAAGCGGCACCTTTCGCGAGAATCAACAAGTGGTGGATCGTGTGATGGATTCTATTGACCTGGAGCGTGAAAAAGGAATCACGATCATGGCCAAAAATACGGCCGTACTCTGGAATGATCTTAAAATCAATATCGTCGATACTCCGGGCCACGCCGATTTTGGTGGTGAAGTGGAGCGTATTCTCAAGATGGTCAATGGAGTGATCCTGCTGGTGGATGCCGCTGAGGGGCCCCTTCCACAAACACGCTTTGTCCTGCGCAAATCCCTGAATCTGGGCTATCGCCCGATTGTAGTCATCAATAAGATCGATCGCAAGGATGCTCGTCCGGATGCCGTGTTGAATGAGATATTTGACTTGTTCGTGGATCTGAATGCCACAGATGAGCAACTGGATTTCCCGGTTCTTTATGCTGTGGGAAAGGAAGGTACATGCAAGCGTGAACTCGAAGATCCTGATTCCGATCTGACCCTGTTGTTCGATCTGATCCGGAAACACGTTCCAGAACCGGAAGTGGAAGTGGATAGCCCTTTTAAAATGCTTGTCAGCCAGGTGGACTGGAATGATTATGTAGGAAGAATCGCCATCGGGCGCGTCGAACGAGGCAAGATCCGGGTTAACCAGGAAGTAACATTGCTTAGCCGGACAGGTGAGACCCGTGAAAAGGGCAAGGCTACCAAGCTGTTCACGTTTATGGGATTGAAGCGGGTACCGGTCGATGAGGTTGAGGCAGGTGACATCATTGCTCTTGCCGGTTATAATGAAGTGATGGTGGGTGATACCCTTACCGACAGCATAGATCTGACCTCGATTCCCTATTATGATATCGACGAACCGACACTGGCTATGTTTTTCCGGGTCAACGATTCGCCGTTTGTGGGCCGTGAGGGAGAATTTGTTACGTCCAACATGCTGAGTGACCGGTTGATGAAAGAAGCACGGACGAATGTGTCCATCTGGGTTCAGCCAACCGAAAGTCCGGACGTCTACCGTGTTTCCGGCCGCGGCGAGCTGCAATTGGCCATATTGATTGAAACCATGCGTCGTGAAGGATATGAATTCGCTGTTTCTCGTCCTGAAGTGATCATTAAGGAAATCGATGGCAAGCGAATGGAGCCGGTCGAAGAGGTTATTGTTGATGTTCCGGAAGACTACAGCAATAAAGTGATCGACAAGTTGCAGCAGCGCAAGGGATTGATGCAGTCGATGATTCCGGAAGGAGATCATATCCGGTTGACATTCCAGGTTCCAACCCGTGGTTTGATTGGTTTGCGGGGCGAGTTGCTTACCGACACCAGGGGCACAGCTCAGATACACCAGCAATTCTATGCTTACGAACCGTATAAAGGTGATATCCCGGGCCGGAATCGTGGGGCGTTGGTCGCTCTCGAAAATGGCATGACAACCGGCTATGCGCTGGAGAATGCACAGGACAGAGGTGAGTTTTTAGTCGAACCGGGTGATCCGGTTTACATGGGGCAGGTAATCGGTCTGAATACCAGGAGCGGAGATCTTGTTATCAATATCGCCAAGAAGAAAAGCCTGACAAACCACCGTGCTTCTCAGTCGCAGGATGCGGTCAAAATTGCAGTGGCAAGAAAGTTGAGCCTCGAAGAGCACATCGAATTTATCGATCGTGACGAGCTCGTGGAGGTGACCCCGAAAAACCTGCGAATCCGCAAAGTTTACCTCGATCACAACGCGCGGAAGCGTAAAGAGAAATAACATTTTGGCCACGGATAAACACGGATTCTGTACCATTTTATTAATATTAATCCACGAAGATCCGCGGCTAAAAACCCCATCAGTTATGTCCAAACCCGTTTAATACCAACGCAGATATTTTGTGGCGAAGCGGATTGAGGTTAAAGTAATAGCCCTCTTTGCTTACGCCGGCATTCTCACGGTTTGTCAGCAGGATGTAGAAAAGGTGATAATCGGGGATGACCACGACATTGGTTCCGGTGAAGCCGGTATGCCCGTAGGCGTCGTTGGGCGCACCGTCAGCCATGATGACATCAGGCGCCATATCCCAGCCCAGTCCGTTTCCGTAGCGGTCCTTTGTGGTAAACTCCCGGATGACGGACGCCTTGATGTATCTGCGACCTTTATAAACACCCTCATTCAGCATCAACTCGACCAGCTTCTGAAGGTCGCTGATCGTAGAAAAGAGTCCCGCATGACCCGCAATGCCCTGGTTGGCATACCAGGCATTTCCGTCACTCACCCGGCCCTTCAGGGTATAGCGGCGCCAGCCGTTCCATGAATGGGGATCAACATCACATTTATAGCCAAAATGATCATCATACACCATCTTCTTTTCGAACGGATTGCCGTGTGAGGTGGCCGCAATGTTTGTAAATCCCTCCTTCAGCGGGTTATATGTTGTGTGATGCAGTCCGAGCGGCTTGTAAAGGTGTTCTTCCAGGTATTGATTGATTGGCTGACCGGTGATGTGATGTATAAGATACCCAAGCATCATAAAGCCAAGATCGCTGTAATGTCGTGCTGCACCGACCGCGTATTTCAACGGCATATGACATATTTCCCGGTAGGTTTCTTTTGAATTGGATGCCTCATAATAGAGTGGCTGCCATTCGTTCAACCCCGAAGTGTGGTTAAGCAACTGTCGAACCGTTACTGAGTCCTTGTGCGGGCCATGAAATTCAGGAAGATATTCGTGAACAGGGGTGTCCAGATGAATTTTTCCCTCACCAACCAACTGCATGATACCGAAAGTTGTAGCAAAGACTTTTGTCAGTGATGCCAGGTCAAACATTGTATTGACCTGCATATTAACCGGATGTTTCAGCCGCTTCATGTGGTAGTCGAATTCATACGCGTATCCGAATGCCTTGCGATGAAGAACTTTTCCATCCTTCTCAATAAGAATCACCGCTCCGGGAATGTGTTTTTGATTTACTTCAGATTGGATGAGACTATCAATTTTAGAAATAATAGGGCCATGGCTTCCGGATTGTGCATAGGTTTGATATACCGGAAGGAAAAGGAGAAGCAGAACTGTGGCAAATAAAGGATTTTTATACTGGAAGTTCATTCTGGGTCACACTTAATGTCCAGTGGTGCATTTAAAGAGTTGCCACGGAAACGCAGAAAAACTCTGCGGCTCTCCGTGGCAATAAAACTAAACTTTCAACGCTCGCCCAAGCCTACACGCCTGGGCAAGGCATCGCAGCAGGAGTTCCGGCGAGGTCGCCGAAACCAGCCTTAGAATCTCACGAAAGATGGCAATTCATGTTCGAAAAGCGGCTTATATACTGTCGCCGGGCCGCTAACAACGGTGGCAGGCAGCCAGTATGAATCATCAAAACCCGGCTTTGTCCACCCCTTTTCTTCGGAAACATGCGATTTCCAGTACTGATCGGTGAGAATGGTCTGCGTGTTGCCATCGGCGTATTCTATTTTGAGATAGATATTGGCCGAACCCGGACGATCTTTGGAATATACGCTCGTCTTTTTCTCACTTTCCGGGATCTGCATGTAACTGGTAGCTCTTGCCGCAATCACATTCTCAGATTTATCAGTAAGCAGTTTTGTGACATCCCAGTATTTAGAACGTCTCAGGTCGATCCCGAGCGATCCCTCCCGTTTGGCATAGATTCTGCCAAGTTTATGTCCGTTCAGCCACACGGTCACATAAGAATCGCCAACAACCTGTAGCCATGCATGCTTGATTTTGCCGTTATCCGTCAGGGGGAATGATTTTCTCAGGCAAACAGACGGGATGGCATTCGAATCAGAGGCGTCGTTGGCGGCAATGAACCGGCTGGGTATTTCGTATGAGGTATCCCAAATATTCTGTTTCAACGAATCTACGATCTGGTCAAGGTAGAGTTTCTGATATTCAAACAGGGTATCCAGTTTGGCCAGGTTATCCTTTTTATTGGTTCGCAGCCAGAGTTCATCAAACTTTTTTTGGAGTCCTGCAATTTGGTCGCCAAGCTTGCTTCCCCACTTAATTCCCCTGGCCGTAAACGGTTCCCGGTCTGCACTATAGATGTTATCCTGTGATATGCGTTGCATCCACCGGGAGAATTCCAGTGACTCTCCAACCCAGTGGGCAAGCTCGGCTGCAAAAGCATCATAATCCATCTCATAGGCATTCCTTTTCAGTTTGGGTTTGATGCTTGCAGTCAGGCGTTCTACAGCGATGCTGCTACGTTTGATGTCCAGTGTGGTATTCAACAAAGGAAGATGCCGGTTATTTTCAAAGTCGTTCAGCCTGTCGAAAGGTTGCCGCCAAACCTCCGGATAGTAGATGTCTTCACTGAGACCATTAAGCAGATTTTGTATCGCAGCAAGTTGCGGGCTGTTGCTTCCAAAGAACAGGTTATCAAACCGGGTGTCAATCGTGGATTGATCCGCGTTTAAAGGGTTCCATGCGCATTCGGCATCATACGCATATCCCCTGTAATTCAATTCACGGAAGTTGGGTCCACCCATATCGCCCCAACTGGTCGTTATGGAACCGAGAGCCCCGTTTTTATATCCTTCCAAAGTAAAGTTGTACGTGTTTATCCAGGCGGCGCTCTGATTGGGATAGAGGCGCGACCAGTTTGAGATACCGGGCGAGGCAACAAACGGCTGATGCGCGCGTGCAAAGACTTCGGTTGAAGGGAACTCATCACTGGCGCCATAGTGCCAGTCGAAAATGATGATGTCTTTCGGGAGCTGGCTAAGCACGTCCGGATTACGAAGCAGCATATCGCCGTACATCATCACTTTTTTCCCGTGGCTTTTTACATAATCGTACACCTTGCGATAGTATCGGGCATTTACGGTAGCCAATCCGTAACGGTTGACGGCTTTCTTGCTGGCGCCAAGACCGACGTCAAAAGACTCGTCCCCGCCGATATGGAAATATTGTGAATGGAACATAGGGATGGTTTCGCCAAGGAGATGCTTCAGAAAGCCAATTGCAGAACTGTCCTGTGTATTGAAGGAGGCGGCTCCCGGATATTCGGCGTATTTCAAAAATTTCGGCATGTTCAACATGTTTTCCTGATGCCCGAGCGATTCAAATATCGGGATGATCTGTACGTGATATTTGTTGGCATAATCCTGAAGCTCCTGAATTTCTCTTTCGGTGAAGGCACCCCGGTTCTTTCCAATGCCGGGATAATCTCTGAAATGAATGAGATCTTCGATATATGGCATGTAGGTGTTCATCTTGTACAATGCCATGAAGCGGATGATCCTTTTGATGTTATCCTCGGTCGAGACCTGTCCGCGACTCATATCATCCGAGAGGCCTCTGAATTTCATAGCCGGATAATCAGAAATCGAAATATTCCGAAGGTTGCCGGACCCATTGGCTTCCAGTAATTGAATGAGCGACATGGCTCCATAGAAACGACCGGTCACCGATTTGCCGGCAATGACAGCTGAATTATTTTCGATTTTAAGTATATAACCTGCGGTATCCATCTTTGATGTTAATTCAGCAGCCTTAACAGTACGATCTACCAAATCAGAGTTGTTGGGATTACCAATGATGATGGAATTATTACCATTTGTGACAGTACGCTCGGTTTTTATATCAGCTTTGATATGGTAATACTCAGAAAGGTCCGCCTGAATTTGTTGGGCGGTAAAACGGTCCTGTTCGTTAGTGCCGTTGCCAAGGACAATGGTTGTCAATTGGCTGATATTTGTTGATCCGTTTTGCCACTCCCAGTGTTGCGGCAGAGGAATGATGTTGGGTTTATTGTTTTGTGCACTTGCTATGACAGCCATGCACAAGAAGATGAGTAAAACGACAGACTTTCTCAGCATATTCATGGCACTAAGAATTTGAGGTTGCAGGGGTGATTCATGAAATGGCAGTAGTTTTGCCATAAGCAATATTAAATAGTCAATTATTTGCGAGGACACAAGATGCGGGGCAACGGAAATGCAATTGTGGAGCGGGACAAGCGAGGATGCTTGTCCCAATCGTTGGAATAAACGCCGTCGTTTCTGAGTTTCCCTCCAGAAACAAACATAACTAATTGCAGCCTAGCTAATCCCGAAAAATTGTGCCTTCTCTTTTAAATATGGTTCAAAAGCATGTTTTAGAGGTTGGTTTTCAGGATGTGATAAATCAGGGTCGGAATCCATTAAGCGTTGCGCCTCTTCTTTTGCAATAGCAAGCACTTCCTGATCCTCGACAATGCTGGCGACCTTGAAATCCGGCAGTCCGCTTTGGCGGGTGCCCAGAAAATCACCCGGTCCCCTTAACTGCAGGTCGACTTCCGCAATTTTGAATCCGTCATTCGTCGAAGCCATCGTTTTTAACCGTGTCTTGGCTTCCTTACTCTGTTTATAGTCTGCCATAAGAATGCAATAACTTTGCCGCGTGCCACGTCCGATCCGGCCACGCAGCTGGTGCAGTTGAGAGAGGCCAAAACGTTCGGCATGTTCGACGATCATCAGGGAAGCATTCGGCACATCCACTCCAACCTCGATAACGGTGGTTGAGACGAGAATCTGAATTCTGTTAGCCAGGAAATCGCGCATCACCCGGTCTTTCTCGTCCGATGACATCCGGCCATGAAGCAAGCCTACCTGGCATTGTGGGAACCGTTCGCGAATATGGTCGTATCCCATAGTGGCATCCTTCAGATCCAGCGCTTCCGATTCCTCAACGAGCGGATATACGATGTAGGCCTGCCCTCCCTCCTGAAGCACTGTTGAAACAAATTTATACACATCATCCCGGTTAGACTCACCGCGGACAGCCGTGCGCACCGGTTTACGTCCCGCAGGCAGTTCCCTGATGACCGACACATCCAGATCACCATAGAGTGTCATGGCCAGTGACCGGGGGATGGGCGTGGCCGACATGACGAGCAGGTGGGGCCGTTGTCCTTTCTGCTGTAACTCTGCCCGTTGCATCACGCCAAACCGATGCTGTTCATCGATAACGGCCATTCCAAGCCGTGCATATTGAACTTCTTTTTGAATGATGGCATGGGTTCCTACCGTTATCCGGCAGGTTCCGGCTGAGATATCCGTTAAAATGTCCCGACGCAAACTTGTCTTCTGATTGCCCACCAGCAGACGCACGTTGATATCCATCGTCGAAAGATATTTATCCAGGGTACGGTAATGCTGTTCGGCCAATATCTCCGTGGGGGCCATGAATGCCGCCTGATATCCGTTATCCAAGGCCATCAGCATGGCGCCGATGGCCACAATCGTCTTGCCGGCACCGACGTCGCCCTGCAGCAGGCGGTTCATTACATATCCGGATTTTAAATCTGATTTTATAGCGGACAGGGCAGATCGTTGTCCTTCTGTCAGTTCAAATGGAAGAATTTCCTTAAAAAATTGATGCGTATACTTCCCGGTTTGATTCATCAGGATACCATCATGTCGCCTCTGACTCTGCGAGTGCAAATGGGCAAGTCCCAGTTGGAAGAGAAAAAGTTCTTCAAATTTGAATCGTCGCAGGGCAGAAAAGAAAGCAGGCATGGAATCGGGGCGGTGTATCATATATAACGCCTGCTGACGCTCAGGGAATCGATGGCGTTTCCTGATGTCGTCAGGTAAGAATTCCTGGAAACGATGACGTTGTAGCAGTTCCAGGTTCCATTTTTGCAGAAGCGGACTTGTGATATACGCTTTCTTCAATTCCTGTGACCCGGGATACACCGGTACAAGTGTAGCCACTTCGGAAGGGTCATCAGGATCTGATAGTCGTTCAAGATCAGGATGGGCAATGGAAAGATACCGGCCGTATCTCTTCACCGTGCCAAAGAGGGAAACCAGTTGACCGGGATGCAGTGATTTCTTGAAGTAACCGATGCCACGGAACCAAACAGCTTTGATCATGCCGGTTTGGTCTTGTATGATAGCCTCAAGCCGTTTCCGGCGTCCGTATCCCGCTTCATCGACTGAGCGGATGACACCCGTAACCGTTGCCTCTTCTCCATTTCCGGATAATCTGTTGATAGGCAACAGGTTTGACCGGTCTATAATTCGTCTGGGGAATAAATACATCAAATCAGCAGGAGATTGTATTCCCTCCTTATTCAATGCCTTAAGACGCTTTTCACTGAGGCCATTGAGATCCGTCAGTTTCATTAATTGTTATATTGATATATATCAGTTATAAAATATTAGTTCCCAAAAACCGGCTAAATCCATTTGTTTTTAAATGCTCAAAGCAGCACGGAAGAATTCTTGTAATAAAACCGACAAATAATTTGCACATCCACGGTTAGTTTTTCTATATTTGTCAGCTCAATTGCAAAAGACAACTAAATAGTTACATCCGTGCCAACGATTCAGCAACTTGTACGAAAAGGTAGGAAAAGTAAAGTCAGTAAGACAGCGGCACCTGCGCTGCAGAACTGCCCGCAACGTCGCGGTGTTTGTACAAGGGTGTACACAACGACACCTAAGAAACCAAACTCAGCCTTGCGGAAAGTAGCTCGTGTACGTCTTACGAATGGAATAGAAGTAACGGCGTATATCCCCGGTGAGGGGCACAATCTGCAGGAGCACAGTATTGTGCTGATTCGTGGTGGCCGTGTAAAAGACTTGCCCGGTGTGCGCTATCACATCATCCGCGGTACATTGGATACCGCAGGAGTCGAAGAACGTAAGCAAGGCAGAAGCCTCTACGGTACCAAACGCCCCAAAAAGTAATTGTTAACCTGGTTCAGAGTTTCGAATGCGTAAAAGAAAAGCTGAAAATCGGATCGTTAAGCCTGATGGAACATATCAGGATGTACAAGTATCCCGTTTCGTGAATTATCTGATGAAAGACGGGAAGAAGAATGTCGCTCGCAAGATTATTTATCAGGCATTCGGAATCATTGAAGAGCGTACAGGACAGCCGGGTATCGATATTTTCCGGTCGGCGCTCAATAATGCGGCTCCTGTAGTCGAAGTTCGCAGTCGTCGGGTGGGTGGTTCTACCTATCAGGTGCCGGTTGAAGTGCGGCCAGACCGCAGTATGGCACTCGGCATGCGTTGGATAATAAATGCCGCTAAAAGTCGTAATGACAAATCCATGGCGCTCCGCCTTTCCCGGGAG
Organism: Balneolales bacterium; assembly: GCA_035266485.1. Classification (GTDB taxonomy): domain Bacteria; phylum Bacteroidota; class Rhodothermia; order Balneolales; family DATFMH01; genus DATFNI01. The sequence goes on along the minus strand of DATFNI010000252.1, from coordinate 9,132 downwards.
CTGATTGATGCGTCGAATAATGAAGGTGGCGCTGTGCGCAAGAAAGATGAAACGCATCGTATGGCTGAGGCGAATAAGGCTTTTGCCCACTTCCGGTTTTAGCATATAAAAGATTTTTGTAGTAATGGCAGAAACCAAGACAAAAACGTTAGATCAACTTACCCGAACTCGTAATATCGGCATCATGGCTCACATTGATGCTGGTAAGACGACGACGACCGAGCGGATACTTTATTATACTGGTATTAACTACCGGATAGGTGAGGTTCATGAAGGCGGTGCCACCATGGACTGGATGGAACAGGAAAAAGAACGTGGTATCACCATCACTTCCGCTGCGACTACCTGTTTCTGGAAGGATCATCGTATCAATATCATTGATACCCCGGGTCACGTAGATTTTACGGTTGAAGTAGAACGTTCCCTGCGTGTACTCGACGGAGCCGTGGGTGTATTTTGTTCGGTAGGTGCTGTTCAGCCGCAGTCTGAAACAGTGTGGCGTCAGGCAAACAAATATAAAGTCCCGCGGATCGCTTTTGTTAACAAGATGGACCGGATCGGCGCCGACTTCTATAATGTCATCGATAAGATGGACAGTCGCTTAAAAGCCAATCCGATTCCAATTCAGATTCCAATAGGTGCGGAAGATAAATTCCGTGGCGTTGTGGATCTGATCCGTATGAAAAGCATCGTATGGGATGATGAATCACTCGGTGCGAAATACGAAGTCGAAGACATCCCGGAAGATCTGCTTGAAAAGGCGGAAGAATACCGCAAGATCATGATTGAGGCTATTGCTGATCATGACGAGGGTCTGATGGAAAAATATTTGATGGATGAGGAGATCACCGAAGAAGAGATTCATGAAGCCCTCCGGACCGCTACACTGAAACTGGAAGTTACTCCTGTGCTTTGCGGTACGGCATTCAAGAACAAAGGGGTTCAGACCCTGCTCGATGCTATCGTTCAGTATCTCCCTTCTCCTATGGATGTCCCTCCTGTCAAGGGGTCTGACGTTGATGATCCTGAAAAGGAAATTTTACGCCATCCGGATTATGACGAGCCGTTTACAGCTCTTGCATTTAAGATCGCAACCGATCCATATGTAGGTAAGTTGACGTTCATTCGTGTGTATTCCGGACAGCTTTCGGCAGGTTCATATGTGTTGAATACGTCAACCGGGAGAAAGGAGCGTATTGGCCGTCTGCTGAAAATGCATGCAAACAGTAAGGAAGATATCAAAATAGTTCGTGCCGGTGATATCGCCGCTGCGGTTGGAATCAAGGAAGTGCGTACTGGTGACACATTAAGTGCAGAGAACAGCCCGATTGTTCTTGAACAAATGGTGTTCCCTGAGCCTGTGATCAAACTGGCTGTCGAACCAAAGACGAAGGCCGACAACGATAAGTTGACTGAAGGTTTGGTGAAACTCGCAGAAGAAGACCCGACATTCCGTGTAAGTCTGGATGAAGAAACGGGGCAAACGACCATTGAAGGCATGGGTGAGTTGCACTTAGAGATTATTGTGGATCGCCTGAAACGTGAATTCAAGGTTGAAGCAAACGTTGGTGCGCCGCAAGTATCTTATCGTGAGTCGATTACCAAGTCGGTTGAACACCGTGAAGTGTACAAGAAGCAAACAGGTGGCCGTGGTAAGTTTGCCGATATGACATTTGAACTTAGCCCGATCGAGGGGCACACCGGTTTTGAATTTATCGATGAAATAAAAGGTGGTTCAATTCCACGTGAATTCATCAATCCGGTTGAGAAAGGTATGAAACAAAGTATGTCAAATGGTGTCCTGGCCGGCTATAAGGCTGAAGGTTTCAGGGTCCGTTTGTTTGACGGTTCTTACCACGATGTCGACTCGGATGCATTGAGTTTCGAGTTGTGTGCGCGAACGGGTCTTCGTGAGGCCGCGCGTAAGGCTGGACCTATCCTACTCGAACCCGTTATGTCGGTTGAAGTGATCACCCCCGAAGAATATATGGGTGATATTATAGGTGATCTGAACAGTCGGCGGGGGATCATCGAGAAAATGGAAAACAACACCGAAGGATCTGTTGTCAAAGCACAAGTGCCTCTTTCGGAGATGTTCGGATATTCAACACAGCTTCGGTCCATATCGCAGGGCCGTGCCGTGTACTCGATGGAATTCAGCAAGTATGTTCCTGTACCGGAACAGATTGCCCAGAAGATCATAGAAGAAACCGTTTAATCGATCATTATTTCATAAGGAACAGGAATCATGGCAAAGGAAACGTTTGAACGCAAGAAACCGCACGTAAATGTGGGAACGATCGGTCACGTGGACCATGGGAAGACGACCCTGACCGCGGCGATCACGAAAGTGTTGTCGGGCAAGTTTGGGGGCCAGGCGAAGGCCTTCGACGAGATCGACAATGCCCCGGAAGAGAGGGAACGTGGGATCACGATAGCCACGGCGCATGTGGAGTATGAGACCGAGAAGCGTCACTACGCCCACGTGGACTGCCCGGGGCACGCCGACTATGTGAAGAACATGGTGACCGGGGCGGCACAGATGGACGGGGCGATCCTGGTGGTAGCGGCCACCGACGGACCGATGCCACAGACGCGGGAGCATATCCTGCTGGCCCGTCAGGTAGGAGTTCCCCAGATCGTGGTATTCCTGAACAAGGTAGACCTGGTCGATGATGAGGAACTGCTGGAACTGGTGGAGCTGGAAGTGCGGGAGTTGCTGACCAAGTACGAATTTGACGGGGATAACACCCCGATCGTGAAGGGCTCGGCCCTGGCGGCCCTGAACGGGGAAGCCGAAGCGGAGGCGAAGATCATCGAGCTGATGGATGCGGTCGATGAGTATATCCCGACCCCAACCCGGGATGTGGACAAGCCGTTTCTGATGCCGGTCGAGGACGTGTTCTCGATCACGGGTCGGGGCACGGTGGCCACGGGGCGGATCGAACGGGGCGTGATCAAACTGAACGAGGAAGTCGACATTGTCGGGATGCGACCGGACAAGATGAAGTCGGTGGTCACGGGCATCGAGATGTTCCGGCGTCTGCTCAATGAAGGACAGGCCGGGGATAACGCCGGGTTGCTGCTTCGTGGTATTGAGAAGAAGGACCTGATCCGCGGGATGGTGATCTGCAAGCCGGGCAGCGTGACCCCGCATACGAAGTTCTCCTGCGAGGTGTATGTGCTGAGCAAGGACGAGGGGGGACGTCATACCCCGTTCTTCAAGGGGTATCGCCCGCAGTTCTACTTCCGGACCACGGATGTGACGGGAGTGGTGGAGTTGCCCGAAGGTGTGGAGATGGTCATGCCGGGGGACAATGTGAGCCTGCAGGTGGAACTGATACAGCCGGTGGCCATGGAAGACGGGCTGCGCTTTGCCATCCGTGAGGGTGGACGCACGGTCGGTGCCGGTGTGGTAACCAAGATTATTGAATAATAAACGTAAACAGATCAGTGGCTACGCAACAGAAAATCCGAATCAAGCTCAAGTCATACGATCATAACCTGATCGATAAATCGGCTGAGAAGATTATCAAAACAGTTAAATCGACCGGGGCTGTTGTTTCCGGGCCGATTCCACTGCCAACACAAAAAAGTATCATTACGGTCAACCGATCTGTAAACGTGGATAAGAAATCACGGGAACAGTTCGAGACCCGTTCTCATAAACGGCTGATTGATATTCTCTCAACCGGATCACAAACCGTGGATGCTCTAATGAAACTTGAGCTTCCTTCAGGTGTAGACGTCGAAATTAAAGTCTGACAGTCAAACAAATGAGCGGATTACTAGGAAAGAAAATCGGAATGACCAGTGTGTTCGGCCCTCTCGGGAATTACATCCCTGTGACGGTCGTCGAAGTGGAACCTCATGTTGTCACCCAAATTAAAACTGTTGAAAGTGACGGTTATGAGGGTATCCAGCTGGGCGTATATGACAAGAAAACCAAAAGCACAACTAAAGCCCTTTACGGTCATTTTAAAAAGGCTGGTTCGAATCCAAAGCGACATGTAAAAGAGTTCAAGGGATTCGATATAAGCGGTGTAAGTCTTGGTGATGAAATTCGTGTTGAAGATGTCTTCACCGAAGGCAGCTACGTCGAAGTAGTCGGGTACACGAAAGGCCGGGGTTTTGCCGGTGTCGTTCGTCGCTATGGGTTTAAGGGTGTTGGTGGTCGTACTCACGGTCAGCATAACAGACAGCGTCATCCAGGATCTGTCGGCCAGGCTTCCGATCCCTCACGGGTTTTTAAAGGATTGCGCATGGCCGGTAGGATGGGGAATGAACGTAAGAAAGTGAAAGGTCTGGCTGTTGTACAGATCATCCCGGAATCAAATTTGCTGCTGATAAAGGGACCCATACCAGGACCAAAAGGCCAGATTGTCGAGATCTACAACAGGTGATAGAAACAAAGCAGCCTCGAATTCATGAAATTAAAAGTATTTAAAACCGACGGTACCGAATCATCTGAAAGCATCGAACTGAGCGATCAGATATTTGGAATAGAACCAAACAATACGGTACTCTATGAAGCTGTACGCTCATACATGAGCAACCAGCGTCAGGGAACAGCCAAGACGAAAGGACGTACGGAGGTCCGGGGTGGCGGGAAGAAAGCTTACCGTCAAAAAGGAACGGGTAATGCACGCCGGGGAAGTCTTCGTTCTCCATTGTTGGTTGGTGGTGGGACAGTTTTTGGTCCCCAGCCGCGCGATTATAAAGTGAGACTGAGCAAAAAGGTAAGGCAACTTGCACGTAAGTCGGCTCTTTCCATCAAAGCTTCGGAAAAAGCAGTGGTTATTGTTGAAGATTTTGATTTTGATCAACCCAAAACAAAAGACCTGCTGCAGGTAATTACAGCCTTAAAGTTAGATGGTAAGAAGGTTCTGATTCTCACATCCGGCGTGAAACAGAATTTGTTTCTTTCGTGTCGCAATGTACCGGAATTGCTGGTTATTGAGGCTTACAAGCCATCAGCCTATGAAATTCTGAATGCGGATGTTCTGCTCTTTCAGAAGTCCGGTGTTAATGATTTAGTAACCTCTTTGGGTGAAAAAAAAGAGGAGGTTGAAGCATGATCGTTTTGATTCGACCATTGATAACAGAAAAAATGACTGATCTTCAGGCCAAACTCAATCAGTATGGCTTTGAGGTTGATATTCACGCGACCAAGGCGGATATCAAAAAGGCAATCAAGCAAATGTATCCTCACGTAACTATTGAAAAGGTTAATACGACCATCGTTGCTTCGAAGCCCAAAGGACGTTATACCCGGAGCGGTTTTGTGTCGGGCAGAAGCAAGAAATGGAAGAAAGCCATTGTGACAATAGGTGAGGGTCAGGAAATAGACTTCTACTCCGAAATTTAATGGTAAGTGAATTAGTATAATGGGTACGAAGAAATTAAAACCAACCACAGCTGGCACGCGCAATCGGATTGCGCCTGATTTTAGCGAGGTAACAACCAACAGACCCGAGAAATCACTGCTTGGCAGCCTGAGTAAATCGGGTGGACGTAATGTTAACGGAAGGATTACCTCCCGTCACCGTGGTGGTGGACACAAGCGCCGTTACCGTATCATCGATTTCAAACGGGATAAACATGACATTCCTGCTACGGTCAAGACGATTGAATATGATCCGAACAGAACGGCACGTATTGCCTTGCTGGCCTATGCGGACGGTGAGAAGAGATATATTCTCGCACCGGACAATCTGAAGGTTGGCGATAAAGTTATAAGCGGTAGCCAAGTACCTCCCGATACCGGCAACTCGATGCCTCTTATGAACATGCCTCTGGGTACCGTTGTTCACAATATTGAAATGACACCCGGCAAGGGCGGACAAATGGCTCGAAGTGCCGGTACGAGCGCTCAATTGGTTGCCAAGACCGAGCGGTATGCAACTGTTAAGCTTCCTTCGGGTGAAGTCAGAATGGTTCTGGGACTTTGTGCTGCGACAGTTGGAGCGACGAGTAATCCGGACCATTTCAACATTTCTGTTGGAAAGGCAGGACGAAGCAGGTGGAGAGGACGTCGGCCGCAGACTCGTGGTGTGGCTATGAACCCGATAGATCACCCGATGGGTGGTGGTGAAGGGAAAGCATCCGGAGGTCACCCTCGTTCGCCGTGGGGCTTGTATTCAAAGGGACAGAAAACCCGCCACAAGCGCAAGCTGTCATCGAAATATATTGTACGACGTAGAAACAAAAAGAAATAGGATTCCATGCCACGTTCACTGAAGAAAGGCCCATATATACACTATAAGCTTCAGAAGAAGGTTGATGAGGCCAATAGTTCGAGTTCTAAGAAAGTGATAAAGACCTGGTCGAGAGCATCCTTGATCTCTCCTGATTTTGTGGGTCTTACCTTCGCGGTTCATAATGGAAAGCAGTTTATACCAGTTTACATCACGGAAAACATGGTAGGACACAAATTGGGTGAGTTTGCACCAACACGCACATTCCGAGGACACCCGCAAAAGAAAGGTGAAAAGAAATAATGGAAAATCAGGAAGTTATTTTAGAAGCCCGCGCGGTTCAGCGGTATCTCCGGCGTTCCCCAAGGAAGGTTCGGTTGGTGGCCAACCTGGTTCGCGGTAAAAATGTTAGTGATGCTTTAGGAGCTTTGCGCTTTGCCAATAAAGGTTCTGCCAGTGAAGTTGAAAAGGTTGTTCGTTCAGCAGCAGCTAACATCCGTGACAAGTTTCAGGATGAGCGTCTGGATAACGAAGATCTGTATATCAAAGAAATTTTTGTTGATGAAGGTGCCACATTAAAACGAATTCAACCTGCTCCGCAGGGTCGTGCGCATCAGATTCGTAAGCGGAGCTGCCATATAACGGTGGTAGTAGCCAAACAAGAAGAAACCGAAGCTTAAAAACGAGAATACATTGGGACAAAAAACAAATCCAACAGGCTTAAGGTTAGGAATTATCCGTGGTTGGGAATCCAACTGGTATTCCGAACAAGATGCAGACTCCATTCTGATGGAGGACAACAAGCTGCGTAGCTACCTGGATACCCGACTTCGAAATGGTGGCCTGGCAAAAGTGATTATCGAACGGACTCCCAAACGGATTCTGCTCACATTGTTAACCAGCCGTCCCGGTGTGATTATCGGTAAGGGTGGTGAGCAGGTGGAAATGTTGCGTGAAGAGCTCAAGAAGATTACCAATAAGGAAGTTCAGATCAAGATCAGCGAGATTAAGCGCCCGGAAGTGGATTCAAACCTGGTCGCACAAAATATCGCCCAGCAGCTTGCTTCGCGGGTATCTTTCCGGCGTGCCATGAAAACGGCTATTTCTTCTGCCATGCGGATGGGAGCCAAAGGTATTAAGGTTCGCTGCTCCGGTCGTTTGGGAGGTGCTGAAATGGCTCGTACAGAACAGTATAAAGAAGGTCGTGTACCACTTCATACCCTGCGTGCCGACATCGATTATGCGAAGCAAACAGCATTTACCATTTATGGAACCATCGGGGTTACCGTATGGATCTTCAAGGGTGAAATTATCGGAGATGTGGATTTGACTCCGAGTGCATTCACCAACAGACTCGAGAAACCGGAACCACAAAAACGTCGTCGCTCATCGCGTTCGCGCAATCGCCGTCGCCGTCGTTCTGAACGCAGATAAACGTAATCTTTTTAATTCCATAAGATCATGTTAGAACCAAAACGAATTCACCGCCGACGAGTTCACAGAGGCAAGATTAAAGGAAACGCACAACGCGGCCATCAGTTGGCTTTCGGTGATTTTGGTATTAAGGCACTGGAAGGCAAATTTATCACGGCCCGTCAGATCGAGGCCTGCCGTGTGGCGATTAACCGTTATTTGCAGCGTGAAGGTAACGTCTGGATTCGAATCTTTCCGGATAAGCCAATAACCGCAAAACCGGCTGAAACCCGTATGGGAAGTGGTAAAGGGACCTTGGACCATTTTATTGCAGTTGTACATCCGGGAAGGATGCTTTTTGAAGTCGGAGGTGTGTCCAAGGCCAAAGCACAGGAAGCATTGCGTCTGGCACAATTCAAACTTCCGATTAAGACGAAGTTTGTTGTTCGTCGTGACTATGACGGAGAATAAATAAACAGGAAAGAGGAATGAAACCGCACGAACTCAGAGAACTTTCAGTGGCAGAACTCAATGCTCGCATTAAAGACGAGCAGGATACTCTGACCAAACTGCGTTTTGATCGCGCCGCCGCCGGTCAGCTTGAAGATGTATCTGCTCTCAGGATCCATCGGCGTGAGATTGCCCGGTTGAAGACCGTTATCAGCGAAAAGGAACGCAGCGAACAATCATAGGACGACACATACGATGGAACAAGAAACGGTACGTAATCAACGTAAACAGCGCACAGGCGTGGTTGTCAGCAACAAGATGAATAAAAGTATTACTGTTGCTGTTGATCGCCAGGTCAAGCACCCGATTTATGGCAAGTTCATCAAAAAGACCAGAAAATATATGGCCCATGATGAGAACAATGATGCCAACATCGGAGATCGTGTGCGCATTATGGAAACCCGGCCGCTGTCAAAGAATAAAAAATGGCGGTTGGTGGAAATTATTGAACGTGCGAAGTAACCGGCAATATTTATAGGTACAGCTAACGATGATACAAACACAGACCATACTCAATGTTGCGGATAACAGCGGAGCCCGCAAACTGATGTGTATTAAAGTATTGGGCGATTCAAAAAAACGCTACGCCCGGGTTGGCGACCTGATAGCCTGCTCCGTCAAGACGGCCATCCCTGGTGGAACCGTTAAGAAAGGTGATGTGGTAAAAGCCGTAGTGGTTCGCACAAAGAAAGAGTTCAGACGTAATGATGGCAGTTATATCCGTTTTGACGAGAATGCTGCTGTTATTGTCAATAAGGAACAGGAACCAGTTGGAACACGTATTTTTGGTCCTATTGCCCGCGAGCTCAGGGAACGGAATTACATGCGCATCGTTTCACTCGCTCCGGAAGTATTATAAAACGATTAGGTACGATTATGCCGAGGAAGTTTAACAAAAATAAAAAATTCCACGTGAAAAAGGGTGATACCGTTCGGGTCATCGCCGGGGAAGACAAGGGAAGCACTGGCAAGGTTCTCGACATTATCACAAAAAGTGATCGGGTTCTTGTGG
>DATFNI010000251.1:0-3436 GCA_035266485.1 Balneolales bacterium | reverse complement strand
CAGCAGGCCCTGAATCTGAAGATGGCCGGTTCCAATGGGGCCGTCGGTAACCTATCGGATAGTGTTGCCTCGGTAAAACCAACCCGGACTGCCCTAAATGCAAACTACCCGAACCCGTTCAACCCGACCACTGTCATCAGTTACCAGTTAGCTAAGGAAAGCCACGTCCATCTGACAGTCTGGAATATATTGGGTCGCCAGGTAACCAGCCTAGTGGACGCAAACCAGCAAATGGGAGCACACCAGGTTACCTTCAACGCATCACAACTATCGAGCGGTGTCTATTTTTACCGCCTGCAGGCCGGGAACAGGGTACTGGTGAAGAAGATGCTCTTAGTTAAATAAGATAAGTGAAGGACAAATCTGTCGGGGTTCCTATGACGGAATCCGAACAGGTTTAGTATTTGACTCTTTTTCTATCTATTTGAACTTGAAGAGAACTCTTTATTCATCTCCTCTTCAACTAAAAGTAAATATGCTTTGTTTCGAAATTTTATGTACTGAAGCTTACACTGAAAGAATATTTGATTCCAAATGAAAACTTACTTTAAAATCGTCATCATGTGGAAGTTGTCTTTCCTTCTGCTTTTACTTCCATTTATTCCTAATGCCTACGGACAATATACTGAATATTCAATACATATAAATTCTGCTCTTTTTGCATTTAGCGGCAATTCTAATGCAAGTAGTAGTTTTGTTGATGATTATCCTAGCCCACCTGGGAACTACATAAGTAATCCATATGGCAATAATTTTACACCCTCTTATGGAATAGATGCCCAGATTCAACGAGTCAATCGAGTTAAAATGGTCATAGGATTTCAATTTGGATATGAACTGTTAAGGAGCCATGTTAAAATTGACGCAGTTATATCTGACTATGATAATTCAATCTCTCCAGCAATCGGCGGAGCAACATTAAAAATGGGCTTCTTTAACTTATATCCTTATATAGGTCATAGATTGACCACTCATTCCCTTAAGATTGATTTAAGTATAGGTCCTTATTTAGGATTTAATGTAAGCAACAAAGAAAAAAGTACCATAAAACTAAAGACAGCAACGGGGAGTTGTTGTACCCTATCGCTAGATCATAAAATCAGAAATCCGGGTACAGATTTTGGGCTTAGGCCGACTATGACAATATATTATGGCCACTGGGGTATATCTACTAGCTTTTCTTATGGATTTCACAATCATCGTAAAAGTTCAGAGAGGGCGTATGGAAAACATTTCTCCAGATTCATTACGTTGGGCTTAGTCCATAAAGCAACGTTATAAACTTTCCCGGGTTTTTCGTGCCCCTAACTTCGTAGTATGTAATATCTTTTCATGAAACATCGGCTTTTATTACTCGTCTTCTTCTCATTCATTAGTATAATTGCAACCCAACCCGGCTATTCCCAATCCGCGTCAAACACGCAAGGCCCTCACACGAAGCCATGGTCGCACGGGCAGTTGGAGGTGTCTGCAAACGGCCGATTTCTACAGCATACCGACGGGACGCCGTTTTTCTGGCTGGGAGATACCGCCTGGCTCATGTTCCAGCGATTGAATCGCAAACAGGTGCGAGAATACCTGGATGACCGTGCTTCCAAAGGTTTTAACGTGATTCAGTGCATGGTACTGCATGAACTGCCCGAACATGATACTTATGGAAGCAAGGCTACCATAAACAGCGACCCGGCTCGTCCCCTTACAACGCCGGGTAACGATCCCGGTGATCCGAAGCAATACGATTACTGGGATAATATCGATTACTGTATCCATGAGGCTGCCAAACGCGGTATTTATGTGGCACTTGTTCCGGTATGGGGATCCATTGTGAAGTCCGGCCAGTTCGACGAAGCACATGCAGAGAAATATGCGCGCTTTCTTGCCAATCGTTTTAAGAATGATCCCAACATCATCTGGATTAATGGCGGGGACACGAAAGGATCGGTTAAGACTAAAATCTGGAATACTATTGGAAAAACGATCAAACGAATCGACCACCATCATCTGATGACTTTCCACCCGTACGGGCGGACCTGTTCGAGCCAGTGGTTTCATGATGCATCATGGCTCGATTTCGACATGTTTCAGTCCGGCCACCGCGACTATTCCCAGATCGGCAACGACAACCCTACAGCATGGAAGGGCGAGGACAACTGGCACTATGTTCGCGAGGACCGCAAACGCAAGCCGTTAAAACCGGTTATGGACGGCGAGCCGTCCTACGAAGGTATACCCCATGGGCTGCATAATCCATCTGAGCCCAGATGGAAGGCGTATGACGCAAGACGATACGCATGGTGGTCCGTTTTGGCAGGCGCCTGCGGACATACCTATGGCGACAACGCCGTCATACAGTTTTACGAACCGCCTTACAAACCTGCATATGGGGCCTACGAGTTCTGGTGGTTTGCCATCCACGATCGCGGATCATCACAAATCCGGTATGTCAAAAAGCTAATGCTCTCCCGCCCATACTTCCAGCGGCGGTATGACGAAGCAGCGATTGTTGGTAATCCGGGCACACGACACGATCGCGTCATCGCTGCCAAAGGCAGGCAATATGAGTATGCTTATATCGCCACCGGACGCCCGTTCTCGATTAAGCTTGGTCGAATTACCGGTAAAAATGTGAAAGCCTGGTGGTACAATCCCCGGACCGGTAAGGCAACTTTGATTGGCACCTTTGCCAATCACGGCACACATCACTTCAATCCCCCCGGTGCCCAGGCCGAAGGTAACGACTGGGTCCTGGTTTTAGATGATTCGGCTGCGGAATTTTCACCTCCGGGCATCTTGAAACATTAATCGGTCTGTCTGGCTTGGAGGATGTTAAACCCCTTTCGGGGTTTTTGTATGTCTTCATTTGCCACCGCCCGCCACGGCGGACGGTGCTATTCATATTCAAGTCCATTCGGACTTGGGCTGTCGTCTATTTTTTGAATAAGTGTTTTGGGATAAGACGTCTCCTCAAATGAAGTCCCGGCCGGCTCCGCTCTTCAGCCACTTTTCTCGTCTCATCGCTTCGGCCTTGGTCTCGTATTCCTCGGTCAGGATCACTTTCCAGGGTCTACACTTCCTGGTCCATCCCTTCTTTCCCAACACATTGTGCGAGAGCAGGCGTTGTTCGAAATTAGAGGTAAAACCTGTGTAATGTTTGTCAAACTTCTCTGAGTACAACACGTAGACGGTGAACATGATCTCTCCTCTCTTAAAACACAAAAGGCATTCCTTTTGGGGAAATGCCTTCCGTAATAGTGGCGGGGGAAGGATTCGAACCTCCGTCCGCCGCGGCGGATAGGAGCCCGGATCAGTGGTCCAACTGACTGATGAAGTCCCGGCCGGCTCCGCTCTTCAGCCACTTTTCTCGTCTCATCGCTTCGGCCTTGGTCTCGTATTCCTCGGTCAGGATCACTTTCCAGGGTCTACACTTCCTGGTCCA
>DATFNI010000250.1:0-8645 GCA_035266485.1 Balneolales bacterium | reverse complement strand
ATGGATTGTTCGGAATGGGTGTGGTTTCAGGCCCGCTGATCGGACCGGTTCTGGGCGGATACCTGACGACTCATTTTACCTGGAGAATGATTTTTTATGTGAATTTACCGGTAGGTTTAATTGCCTTGCTGCTTGCAATGGCGAATGTGACTGATCCACCCGATGTTAAACATCCGGGAAAGGTCGACTGGCAGGGATTATTTTGGCTGATCGTCGGATTTGGTGCCCTTCAGATCGTGCTCGAACGCGGTGAAAGGGATAACTGGTTTCAGTCCCAGTTCATTTTAATTCTGTCGATAGTGGCTGTCATCGGTATCGTCTTATTTGTAATACGCGAATTTACTGCCGACAAGCCCGTGGTCGATCTCAGGGTGTTGCGTCACAGGAATCTGGCCGTTGGTGTGTTGATGGGATTCGTCATCGGACTCAGCATTTACACAACAGTGTTTCTGTTCCCGGTCTTTGCCCAGGATTTGCTGGGATATTCAGCTTTGCAGACGGGATTGATCTTGTTGCCCGGAGCTTTAACGGCAGCCATCATGATGCCTACGGTAGGTGTCTTGCTAAAAAAGGGAGTATCACCGCAGTTAATTGCCGGATCCGGGTTCCTGATCTTTTTCATCTTTTGCGTGTTGCTTTCCAGGCAGGATCTGAGTTCGGGACCGCATGATTTCCTTTTACCAGTGATATTAAGGGGGCTTGGCCTGGGATCCTTGTCGGTTCCGATCAATACGATCGCTCTGACCAACATATTCGGGCACGATTTATCCGAAGGATCGGGCTTTTTAAGCATGTCCCGTCAGTTGGGCGGATCATTCGGTACCGCGTTGATTGCAACATTCGTCGAATGGCGTGAGGCTTTTCATAGAAGCCAGATGGTGACTCATTTAACCAAATACAGTTATGAGACCCGTTACTGGCTGAATAACTTCATCCATCATTTTTATTCGATGGGATCGTCTATGATGACGGCCAAGTTGCAGGGATGGAAACTCATCTCTTTTGGGTTGGCACAGCAGTCGATGTTGATGACCTACGATGAGGCATTTTATGTGGTGGGCTTGTTCTCCCTGATTTGTATCCCGACCCTGCTCTTTACTTTTGTTAAGAAAAAGGACAAGAAAGATCAAAAGAAGCAACGAGTCAACGGTAGATCCGGTGTAAATGGCAGTTCCCGCAAGACCAGTTCTGCAGTTGAGGCGGGGTAAAGAGATTTTTCAGATAAGAAATAAAGCGTTATAAAGTATTAGTAAAACAAAGTGAAACAACAATGAATAAACATTTGGTTCTTGTTTTTAGCTTGGTGGGCAGCCTGGTATTTACCCAGGCAAAAGGTCAGGCTGTGCCGGATACGTCGGCTTCATTATCTCTCGATCAGGCAATTCATGAAGTTCTTAAGAATCAGCCGAGCCTGGATGAAATACAGGCAAACATTAAAGCGATTCAGGCCGGTATTCATCAAATTCATGATTCGGGCTATTATCCGAAGGTTGCGGCAAATGCAGATTATGAGAGGATCGATCCGGTCTCATCATTTAATATCGGCGGGACCCCCGAGGATATCATGCCGCATAACAATTATAATTTCAATGTCTCGATTGATCAGACAATTTATGATTTCGGCCGTACGCAGGCAGACATCAATCTGGCCCATTCCCGGATGCTTTCCACGCAGGATCGTACGAAAGAGGTTAAGTGGACCCTCAGCTACTATACGGCACAAATCTATTACGGCATTCTGTTTTTACAGCACAGCATTGATGTTGAGAATGAACAGATTACCACGTTGCAGCACGATCTTGAACTGGTGAAGAAACGTCAGGAAGGCGGCACGGCGACCAATTACGACCTGTTGACAACGAAGGTGCAAATCGCCACAGAACAAAACAGGAAGGTGGATTTGCAGAATCAGCGCAACAAGCAGGTAATTGCTTTGCGCAAGTTAATGGGCTGGGATCAATCGCACCCGGTTGTTTTACAGGGCAAGCTGACGCTGCCCGATACGTCGGCAATACTGAAACAGCCGATTGTGAATTTGAACAATCGTCCTGATTATCAGTTGCTTGTGGACCAGAAAAATGTTTATGAGAAGCAATATCAACTGGCCCGGACCATTGAATTGCCATCGTTAAATGCCGGTGTTACAGGTGGCTGGAAGAATGGGTACATCGCAGATCTTAAGAAACTCTACAAGAATTGGTCATTCGGTATAAATCTTCGGGTCCCCATTTTTTCAGGATATAAATCCCGGTATCAGCAGCAAGAGGCCAAAGCCCATATGGAGGCGGTCGATGATCAACAACGGGATTTACAGCGGACAATTCAGTCGCAGATCGCCATGGCGAATTCCGACTATGAAGCAGCAAGCCAGAAATTAAATACAGCTAAGCTGCAGATTCAACAGGCACAGGAACAGATTAAACTGGCTCGTCTGCGCTACGAAAATGGTGTAATTACCAGTCAGGATCTTCTGGATTCGGAAACAAAACTTGCCCAGGCCAAACTGCAGCGACTGAGCTACATTTATAAGATGATTCTCAGCCGCTACGATCTGGACAAAGCAATCGGTAAACACATTTGGTAAATCCGGCTTGAGTTGCCGGTGGGAGGATCATGATTCCATGTCGAATATTGCCTGTTCGACGAAATCGTGAACCCCTCCTACCCCCACATGATAAATGGAGGTAGTATTTGAGGCAGCCCACTGCCCGTAGAATTCTTAATTTTTTTGGGGGATACGGGGATCGGTTTCGCAGAGTCTTCTCCTATAGATGCCAAAGCGTTAATACGTTCAAGTATGACAGCGATATTTGTTATTCAGGACAGTGGCCTGATAATTTTTAAATATTAAACAAAAGAGAAAGAACGACAGACTTAGGCTGATATCCAGATAAACTATAAATCGCACTATGTTTATTAATGGATTCTAATCTTGATATAATTTAGGATCGTCCGATAACCATTGTTGATTTTAACAGAGTATGAATCACTCGTACACGGAGGTGTTAAATAGGGATCATTACCCCATCCTTCATGTAATATCACATATAAACTAAGGTAGGGTATTACGAAATTGAAGAGGATATTTTAGTTACCCGGGTTGGGGCGCCTTGTTATATGCAAGATTGGACGCAGAGTGAATTCTTAATTATTCACATGAAAGGTCATCTGTTATGTTCCAGAAAATATGTTTTTTATCATCTATTCTGCTGGCCTTCGTTCCCTTTGCTTTTGGTCAATCATCGGCTTCTGGCAACGTCAATGTAACAGCCACGGTTCTTCAGGGACTGACCGTTACCGGGACGAAAGGTCTGGATTTTGGAATCCAAACACCGGCTGACGGGACGGTATCCATTGCTTCAACTGACGCATCCGCAGGGGTATTCACGATATCGGGTAACCCGGGTTCTTCGGTTACTGTTTCGTTTACGCCTCCCGGCAACCTTGTAAATGGTGGAAACGATGTAAGCTTTACTGCTGATACGCCGGTTCACAATACCTCAAACACACAGGGGAGTGCCTCGGTTTTTTCTTCAACTTCCGGCGGGACGGTAACCCTCGATGCCTCAACTGGCAATCTGTATGTTTGGATTGGGGGCAGCATAGATGTTAGCTCAGCAGCTACCGGGTTAACGTATACCGGCACGTATACGACGACGGTTAATTATTGATCGTCATCAGGATAGCTTTTTGTTGTAGTATTCGGAAAACTGTACACTTAATGGTTGTCTCGCGGCATTATAAATGCTGATTGATATGTCGAATGTCATAATTTATATAGACAGACGACTAATATTACCCCTATTAGTCCTGTTCTGCTTGTTGAGTGCCGATGCCTGGGCTCAGGCATCGGTAACCGAGGGACATGCTCTCGGTTTCGGAAATGTCGTTCAGGGAACGGGTACCGTAAATGTGACATTAACCAGTCCGAATACCGGTTGGGTGACACTCACAGCTCCCAGCGGCAGAAGCATTGGCGCCACTTTGACTGCTCCCGCATCGTTAACCGACGGCGGGGGCAATACCATTCCGTACACAGCCGGCGCTGCATATAATATCAAAGCCTTCAATCCGGGTACTGCAAGCACAATGCCACCGTCTGGTAATACTTGTTGTGGGGTTCTTCAGGCAAATGACAATGGTATTACAGCCCAAGGATATATATGGGTCTATGGATCGATAAATGTGGGCATGGTTTCTGCCGGAAGTTACAGTGCTGTTTATAATATCACATTAACCGTGTACTGACTTGGTGCTGATGGAGTTGTAGTTGCCGGTGAGAGGTGGCTAATTCGCTTGTTTGGGTTTGGTTGGCCCCATTTACGAGAGGCCGTAGGCCTCCAAATGGTTTCATAAATCATTTAAAATCAGAATCTTGAATTCTACTTGGATGTAAAATGAATCAGTTTTTTAAAATTTCGGCTTTTATACTCTTAATTGGAGTTGTCTCTGCTCAAAAACTGAATGCCCAGGTGGTTATTTATCCCACACGTGTGTACATCGATCACCTGAGTCGTTTCGGAACCTATTACGTGTCAAACAAGTCGCAGCAGAAGCAGGAAGTGACGATTAGTACAAAATTCGGATATCCCGTTTCGGATTCTTTGGGTAATATGCATATGAACTATGCCGATTCCGTCGCTGCTCGGATCTATTCAGCTAATCCCTGGGTCAGGATCTTTCCCAAAAAATTCATTCTGGATCCAGGCAAAAGACAGGTCGTAAAGCTGTTGGTTAGCCCGACCGGAAAGACAAAGGACCAGGTATATTGGACGCGGCTCATTACAAAGGTCCGGCCCGTGACCAATTCAGTGGATCCGGCAAAAAGCGCTGCTAATATGCGTATTATTTTTGTGGTCAATTATGTAACGACCATACTCTATCAAAACGGCAATATTCTGCCTGACCCGGTGATTACGAATATCGGCCAAACAATGGATTCTACAGGTGTGAATCTGTATGCCAGGGTTAAACGTACCGGGAATACACCGTTTATTGGAAAGATCAGGTTCAGGGTGTCTGACAAAAAAGGGAAGGTACTTTTATCGGAGACTAACCCGATCGAGGTGTATTTCAACATGGTGAAACATTTTAAAATACCTCGAAATAAATTAAAACCGGGTGAGTATGAAGCGGATGTTTCCATGATTTCGGGCAATGAAGACCTCGCCCAGAAGTCTATGTCACGATTGCGGAATCCGGTGGACCGCGAGGTTACATTCGTTATTACGGGTAATTAGATATTATGGCCGGGGAATGGGGGTGAAAGAATCGAATGATCAGAAAATATGCAGGCCCGTTGATATGTATCTTATTCTGTTTTGTTTCGATTTCTACGTACGCCCAGGATATTGAAACCCAAAACACACAAGACGCCTATCTGACTCTCAATTATCGGGATGCTGTAAATGCGGTAATTACGGCACGCCTTGTCAATGATACGCTATATATACCCCTGGAGCAGGTTTTCGGTGAACTGGATATCGACCGGCATTCAGATGGGAAATCAAAGGAGATAAGCGGGTATTATCTGGGGGAGGATAATCCATACCGGATTGATTTTAATACATCGACGGCCCGGGTCGGGAAAAGCAAATACCGGTTCGGCAAGAGCGAATATATTATCGGTTCGCTGGATATTTACGTGCAGCCGTCACTGTTGCAGAAATTATTCGGATTAACGTTTACGGTCGATTGGGGGGAATTGTTGATTACGGTTTCAGCCGGGGAGGAACTCCCGGTGTTTATTCGAAAACAACGAGCCGAACACAGGAAGAGGTCAGCAAAAAGTATAGATCTATTCAATGATAACCCTCTTATCCAGCCACGCCAAAGAAATATGTTTGAGCCGGGTGTTTTGGATTATAACCTGAATTATCTGAGCGGTAACAAAAATTCGAGGTTTATTTACAATTTCTCGGGAGGAGGAAATCTGCTCGGAGGCGATTTCAACGGGCGGATAATGGGTAATTACAGCAAGGATAATTCACAAATTCGCATTGAGGATGCATACTGGAGATATGTATTTGGCAATGCAATGCTCAACCAGTTCAAGGCAGGGGACCTCATGTCCGATGGATTGGGGTCGTTTGAATTCTATGGCGCAGAGGTTTCGAATGAACCCGCTTATATGAGAACATTGTATTCAAATTATCTCGTCGACGGCTACACAAAACCCGGCTGGGACGTGGACTTGTATCTTAACGGACAATATGCGGGTTCCCGAAAGTCCGACGCTTCGGGGTATTACCGGTTTCGAATACCCCTGACATACGGCTCGACTTATATCGATTTAACATGCTACGGTCCTGATGGCGAGGTGCAGCAGGAAAGAAGGAAACTACAAATACCCTTCTCCTTTGTTCCGGCAGGAACCGTCAATTATAAGATTGATGCGGGCAGCATACGTTATAGTTCAGCTTATCCCACAGTCAGTAATGGTCCCTTGCTCCAGTCGAACGTGTCCGTTGGTTTCACCAACTGGCTGACCAGTCGTTTCGGGTTCGATTATCTGGATAAGCCCTATTACTACAATGCAACATCCATACGCATAGGACCCAACTATGTAGCCGCATTGAAAATGGCCCCCAAAACGCTGTACAGCGCCGCTTTTAATGCCGTATATCCGTCAAATGCCAGCTTCTCCGTTCAGTATGACCGGTTTATCGGGACATCGGCTTATCATCCGTTTTCCGGCAACGAGGAATTTAATGTGAGTGGATACGTTCCCTTCCGGTTGCTCAAAAAACAGTTCAATCTACACCTGAGCTCGGGGGTTCATCGATTTTCCAACAGTGATGTTTATGATAATATGGCGGGTGTCAATGTCTTGTTCAACAGTTTTAACATGTCTGTTGATTACCGAAAATTTGGCTTGTCGGATTATATCAATACTACCGTGCTTTGGGCTCTCCAAAATTTGCCGGACAAAACAGGTATCATCAAGGGATCGATATTACGTTCGAGTATGGATTACAATCTAAATGTCCACCGGGTTGAAAATCTTAACCTGAGCCTGTCTAAAGCAGTAGCCCGGTATTTACGGTTGGATGTGGAGTGGAACCGTAACCTGCTTCATCATTTCGACAATTTATCGCTCAGGGTGACATTGGCATTGCCATCTGCTTTGGTCATCAGCTCGTACGAACATACGCCCAATATGGATCTTTTTGCCCAGAACATTCAGGGATCCATCGGATATGACGGCGCAGAACATGAACTTGTTCCTACAAACAGGATGTGGTCACACCTTGCATCGGCAACTTTCCGTATGTTTTTGGATGCCAACGGGAACGGGATCTTTGACCCGGGCGAACAACTTGTAGATGATGCTGGTGTCGACTTTCGCGAATCGGTTACAAAGCAACGGGATAAGAAGGGTGCCATTCACGTAATCAACCTGCAGCCTTATAAACGGTACAATGTCAAGATTGATCTGTCGAAAGTAAAAAATCCGTTGCTGGTACCCGGTAAAACAGAATTTTCCTTTATTACGAATGCCGATGTGTTCACGAAGGTCGATGTGCCCTTTTATATAAGTGGTATCATTGAGGGTAAGGTGGATTTGAATTTAGATAAAGCGATGAATGATTTATCAGGCATAAGGTTATATGCCAGGTCATTGGATGGTAAAGGGGACGTTAAAACGATATCGACATTTTCTGACGGCTCGTTTTATACCATGGGTTTGCTTCCCGGCAGATATCGTCTTTATATCGATCCCCGGCAACTCGATATGCTTGATGCAAAATCATATCCTGCCGCCGATACGCTGGAAATAAAACAGGAAAAAGATGGTGATCAAATCGGTAACCTCGCCTTCGTTTTAAGGCCACGGTCAGCAGTCATGCGCCCGCCCTCGATGCTTGTTCTGGCAGGCCCCCAAAACGGAGCCACAGGTCAAAAAAACAATATTTCTTTAAACTGGAATCGTGCTTTTAATGCCGAAGCCTATCATCTGATGATAGCAAGTGATTCAACCTTTAGCTCGATTATATCGGACAAGGATAGTCTGTCTATGACCTCGGACGAGTTATCCCGTCTCAACAATGCTACCACATACTACTGGAAGGTAAGCGCCTCTAATAAGTATGGAACAGGACCCTGGTCAAACGTATGGAGTTTTACCACTGTTTCGAAGTCTGGCCTCCAAATTAAATTACAGACGGTTCATTTTGATTTTGACAAATCCAATATTGACGATCACACGGCCTTACTGCTTGCACAAAATGTAAAACTGTTGAAGGATCACCAACAACTTAATGTTATTATCGATGCCTATACAGATCATATTGGTGATGATCAATATAATGTGAGTCTTAGTATCAAGAGGGCTGATGCTGTAAAGGAATTTTATATGAACCATGGTATAGCCGTCACCCGCATAACAGTCCACGGGTTAGGCAAAGCACCCGTTGCCTGCACGCGCGATGAGAGGTCACAAGCCAACGGACCGGGTTGCAGGAAAAACAGAAGAGTAGAGTCTCACATCTATAATAAAAATCCGTCATTAGTACATAGGGGGAATGATTCTATTGATCACGGAAGGCAGCCAGCTCAATAATCTGTGTTTTTTCCCTCTTCGGGTTGCTAGTTACGGGTCGAATTCCGAAACTGACAACTGACAACTGACAACTGACAACTGA